>JAISKZ010000061.1 GCA_031260725.1 Desulfovibrio sp.
GCTCTTCTGGGAAGTGCTGAACGCAGCGCGCCTTGCCCGCAATTTTACCCAGCTTATGGTCAGCCACAATCTGCCCCTCGCGGCCCATCATGCGACGCACATAATCTGCCTGAACAAAAGCGTATGCGCACAGGGCGCGCCACGCGCCACGCTGACGGCCGCGACGCTGTTGCGCCTCTTCGGCGCGCCTATCCACCTCTACCCTGATCAGTGTGATGTCGCGGACCCCGCTTGCCCGCAGTGCGGCGCGCTTGACGGCCCAGATCATCCGCCCTCGAACACGGCCTGTCCGAGGGCATACAACGGCTGTTCACCACATGCCGCGCAAGGCGCCGCGGGCGCAACGCAGGCACGCGCAGCCGGGGAACGTCCATATGCCTGACTTTTCTTCGGTCTATGCGGTCATTGCGCTCCTGCCTCTGGATTGCATGCAAGTCCACTTCATGCAGCGGGCTGTTCTGGCGCTCCTGCTGCTTGCCCCCATGACCTCCGTGCTCGGTGTGGAAGCAATCACCTTTCGCATGGCGTTTCTTTCTGACGCGATCGGCCATTCCGCCTTGACCGGCGTGGCTCTTGGACTGCTTTTTGACATCAACCCAAGGCTGAGCGTGCCGCTTTTCGGTGTGCTGATGGGCATGACCATTATGGCTGTACGCCGAAAAAGCAGACTGTCCGCGGATACTGTCATCGGCATTGTTTTTTCCGCCGCAATCGCGTTCGGCCTGGCCGTTGTCAGCCGCTTCAGCGGCATGGCCCGCGACATGCAGCAATTTCTCTATGGGGATATTCTCACAATCAGCGAAGGCGAGATCGCCTTTCTTGCCCTGCTTTTCCCGGCCATGCTCCTGTTCCAGATCACAGGGTACAACCGTCTGCTCTCCATTGCCCTCAATCCGGTTACGGCAAAGGCCCAGGGCGTGCGCACCGCCTTCTGGCAGTATTGTTTCATCAGCCTGCTCGCTCTGGTCGTCGCCTTTTCCGTCCGAGCCGTCGGCATTTTGCTGGTCACGGCACTGCTGATCGTGCCGGCGGCGACGGCCCGCAACCTTGCCGGGACAGCCGGAGGCATGTTCTGGTGGGCGATATTCGTCGGGCTGACTTCCGCTTTAACCGGGATCACGCTCTCAGCTCAGGAGAGCCTCTCCACAGCCGCCGGCGCAACGATTATTCTTGTAGCGTGCGTCTGGTTCGCCGTGAGCTTTGTGTATGCCGGCCTGCGCGGCGGACGCCGGCCTGTCTGAATTTTTCACCCTGGCTGCGGGCATGTTTTCATCCGTGACCAGCGTTTCCACGGCTGAAGGACAACGCGGCGCGAAGGCTATTCGTTGAAGCCCGGCGGCAGTTCGCCTTCCGGCAGAGACCGCGTCTGGTCAGGAGCTGCGCCCGCGCCCTCCCTGTTCTGCGGCTTCAGGCTCAAACCGGCTGACATGCCGGCTTCCATATATGATCCTCCGTTCAAACGCAGGGCATTGAGAGGCTCAACCACTATGGCCGGCACCCTGACCGGACAATGGCGTTCGCAATACCCGCAGCCATAGCAGCGTGCCGCGTTGACAACAGGCGCCGGCGCCGCAAGACCCTCCTGTTGCAAAATCTTTACCGCACCATAAGGGCAGACTTCCTGACAGACAACGCAACGCCGCCCTTCCGCCCACGCTAGACAACGCTCGCGCAGCACAACGGCCGTCCCCACCTTTGCCCACTGTTTCTCCGGCAAAGGCAATGCGGCAATGGCCTGGCTGGGGCACACACGGCCGCATGCATTGCACCCCGGCTCACAGGGCCCGCGTCTGGGCGTGAGCACAGGGCTGAACAGACCTTCCGGCCCGGCAGCCAGCCACGCAGGCTGCAAAGCGTTGGCGGGGCAAACCTTCATACATTCGCCGCACCGCAGACAAAGCGCCGGGAAACGGGATTCCGGCACTGCCCCGGGCGGACGGATGCAGGCTGCCGACAGGAGCCACCCCTGACTGTCCGCGCCCAGCAGGCTGTGCGCGCCGGAGCGCTGCACGCCTGCCAAAAGCATGCCCATGCCGGTAGCGCCCAAAAAAACCCGCCGCGACGGCAAGGGAGAAGAAGACGCCCGGCCGGAGAGCGCGACAACAGAGCCGCGCCCGAATGCGACGCCGCGCTCGGGGCATGCGGTCACACACGCGCGACAGACAAAGCACTCACCGTGCCGTGTTTCCATAGTGTCCGGGTCAATGGCCCCGGCGGGACAGTCCCGCACGCAACGTCCGCAATGTGTACAGGCCGCGACCCTGCGCCGCCAGAGAGGACGTATGGCGAAAAGAGCGAGCAGCGCTCCCGCCGGACAAAGATAGCGGCACCAAAAACGCGGCCGTATGTGCTCAAGCAGGAACAGCGTGCCAAAAAAAGCCAAAAGAAAATACAGGCTGTCAAAACGGCGTAAATTCACCTGCAGATAACTCAGGCCTGTCCAGTCGAAAGCCGCAAACAACGGCTGCCCGACCGTCAGACCGAAATTGCCGAGCAAAAGCAGCAAAGGGTGCAGCAGAAGCGCATAAAAACGGGTTATCAGCGGGATGGGAGAACCCCAGTAAAAATCGTTGACTCCCAGCGCGGCCGCGCCGAGCATAGTCAGCAGGGCGAAATACTTGATATGCCGCCATCCCGCCCGGGACGCGGCGTTTTTTTTCAAACGGGGCGCGAATGACTTTGTCAGCCGGCGAACCAGTGTCAGCGTGGCGCCGAAAGGGCAAATCCAGCCGCAAAAAAACCGGCCGGCCGCCACGGTCAGGAGCAGAAGCGCGAGACCGGGCGCAAGCGTCGGAACCCATTGCCGGCTGGCCGCGGGCGTGAGCAGGGCCGCCAGGGGATCCAAACGCAGAAAAATGTCCGCCGGGAGCCACAGTTCCGCCAATGGCCCTGCCACGCTGAACAGCAGAAATAAAAAAGTCGCGAGGCTCGCCGTCTGCACACAAAACGTCAGACGGCGAGCCTCGCGTTTTTTGAAATGTCGCGCCATTTTTGGCTAAAGGACGATTCTTCGGACAGTCAACGCCTCAATATTCATATTGCCGAGCCCGCGCTCATGGGCAAGACGTATATGCTCCACCTGACGCGGCTGCATCTTGCGGCCGTACCATTCATAGGACGACACGGCCGTTGCGTCCGCGGCCACCGGATCCGCCGAGGCAATAACCTCGCCAGGCTGAATCACCTTGCCGGGTCCGCTCGGGCCGTTGGTCGTCAGCACCCGCGTGGCGTCAATGATTGCCAGCCCCGGTTTGACGCGTGTCGCCAGATCAACAATAGAGGTGTTGAGATTATAGCGTGAATGCATGATGCGCCTGTCATGAATCAGGCCCATCTGCCCTTTGATCGAAAGAGAAACCCCGGCCGAGCCGTGGCTTTTGGCAACAGGCACGGCAATAATCACATCCGCATCAAGCGCGTCGCGCATAAAAGCGTTGATCCGCATCTCCCGGCCTTCACCCAGCTCGGCCTCCTGATAAAAAGAAACATCTGTGAGGTAATGGCAGACGCCCGGCTCCACCCCGTCGCAACTATCACGTATTCCCGAACGGGTCATGGACAGTTCCGGGTCTTGCAAAACATTATCCAGCACGCGAACACGGGCGGCGCCCGCCTCTTTGCACATGACAAGCACTTCACGCACGACTTCAGGGTGAGTGTTCGTTGCCGTCTCCGGCCCCTGGGCAAAACTCATGTTCGGCTTGATCACCACTTTCTGGCCCGGTTTAACAAAACGCGACATGCCGCCGAGCATATTGACGGCGGCCCTGGCGGCGGCGGCGGGAGGCCCCTTCACAACCGCCACATCAGGGCCTGTGTCGGCCAACGCTTTTTCAGCCAGCGTCAGCATGGAGGCATTGACACCGAGCATACCGATGCCGGCTAATTGCCATTTCAAAAAATCACGCCGTTGCATAGCCCACTCCCTGTCGGTCGATCAGACGGTTTCTTCCGTCTTCCTTATACCTTATACAAATTCCCATCCGCTTTCTGTACGCGAAACCTGCATTCCACATCCCCGTTCGCTAGAACTCCAGTCCCACGCGCAGGCTGCCGCTCACGCCTTCACGTTGTCCGGCATAGCCCTGTACACCAAGATCAATGATCCACGGATATTGACGTGAAGGCTTGAAGATCAAACCAATCTCCCCAATACCCGTTTCCCCTTCAAGTTCCGCCGCCTTGATATCATGCCCGTAGACTGATGCTTTTGCCTTGCCATTGAATTCGTATTCAATGGCAGCGCCGATATAAGGAGTGATAAACTC
>JAISKZ010000024.1 GCA_031260725.1 Desulfovibrio sp.
AACTTTGCCTGAATGGAGGATATAATGCCCACCATAAATCAGCTTATCCGCATTGAGCGGAAGGCCGTGATCAAACGCAAAAAAACCCCCGCCCTGCATGCCTGCCCGCAACGGCGCGGCGTGTGCACGCGCGTGTACACCACCACGCCGAAAAAGCCGAACTCGGCCCTGCGCAAGGTGGCCCGCGTGCGTTTGACAAACGGCATTGAAGTGACGGCTTATATCCCCGGCGAAGGGCATAACCTGCAGGAGCACTCTGTTGTGATCATCCGCGGCGGCCGCGTGAAGGATCTTCCCGGCGTGCGGTATCATATCGTGCGGGGCACGCTGGACGCCTCCGGCGTGGCGGACCGCCGTAAGAGCCGTTCCAAGTACGGCGCCAAGCGACCCAAGTAGCCTGATAAAGAGGCGTACGGATTACAGCGCAACAGAGCGTTTTTTACAAGTACGGCGCGTGTCATGCGGCGTGTCTTCATCTGCTGGGGCGTTTCCCGGCTGGGGATCGTTGCGGGGCTGGCGGTGCCGCAAACGCTTTCTCATAAGGAGATGAACCATGCCCCGTAAAGGCCCTGTTCCCAAACGAGAAATTCTGCCTGATCCTCTCTATATGAGCCGTCTGGTCACAAAATTTGTGAACCGGCTTATGTACAACGGTAAAAAAGGCGCGGCCGAGAAAATTTTTTACAGCTCTCTGGAAAATCTGACCGAGAAAACCGGCGAAGACCCCATGCGCGCTTTTGAAAAGGCGATCGACAACGTCAAGCCGCATATGGAAGTCAAGGCCCGCCGTGTGGGCGGCGCGACCTATCAGGTGCCTATGGAAGTGCGTCTGGAGAGGCAGGTTTCTCTGTCAATACGCTGGATTATCAACTATTCGCGCGCGCGTGGCGAAAAGGGGATGACCGCCAAACTTTCCGCTGAGCTGCTCGACGCCTACAACGCGCGGGGCGGCGCGGTAAAGAAAAAGGAAGACACCCACCGTATGGCCGACGCCAACAAAGCCTTTGCCCACTACCGCTGGTAAAACCGCAAAAGCAATTTCGCCGGCGCGGCATCCGCAAGAAGGGCCGCGCCGCGCAAGCGCACCTGAAAAGCTGCGGCCGGCCTAACGCCCGCCGTCGCTCGCGCGGGCGGAGTCCGCGCGAGCAAATGGAGGAATACCGTGTCCCGCACCGTGCCTGTAAACAAACAGCGTAATATCGGCATCATGGCCCATATTGACGCCGGCAAGACTACCACCACTGAGCGCATTCTTTTCTATACCGGCGTTTCCCACAAAATCGGCGAAACCCATGACGGCGCATCCGTCATGGACTGGATGGAGCAGGAACAGGAGCGCGGCATCACCATCACCTCCGCCGCCACAACCTGTTTCTGGAAAGACTGCCGCATCAATATCATCGACACGCCGGGGCATGTGGACTTCACCATTGAAGTGGAGCGCTCGTTACGCGTGCTCGACGGCTCTGTGTGCGTGTTTGACGCTGTGGCCGGCGTTGAGCCGCAGTCAGAGACAGTGTGGCGGCAGGCGGACCGTTACAATGTGCCGCGCATCTGCTTTGTGAACAAGATGGACCGCACAGGCGCAAATTACAACCGCTGCCTGGAGATGATCCACGACCGTCTCGGCGCCAAGCCCGTGTCTTTGCAACTGCCCATCGGCGCGGAAGATAAATTTGAAGGCGTGGTGGATCTTGTGCGCATGCAGGCCGTGAGTTTTGACAAGAGCACCAAGGGCGCGGAACTGAGTGTGGACGAAGTGCCCGCCGACATGCGTGCGCTTGTGGAGGAAAAGCACCGCGAGCTTGTGGAATCCGTGGCGGAGGAAGATGAGGCCCTGCTTGAAAAATACCTCGGCGGCGAAAGCCTGACGGAAGAGGAAATCATTGCCTGCGTGCGCAAGGCCACCATCGCCCGCAATATCGTGCCGGTGCTGTGCGGCTCCGCGTTCAGGAATATGGGCGTGCAGCCCCTGCTGGATGCCGTGGTGGACTATTTGCCTTCGCCTGTGGATATAGCGCCCATGACAGGCCACGAGCCGGACAGGGTGGACAATCTCATTGAATGCCCCTGCATCGACAAGGAGCCCTTGGCCGGGCTCGTGTTCAAGCTCTTTTCCGACCCGTTTATCGGGCATCTTTCCTTTTTCCGTATATATTCCGGCTTTCTGGAATCCGGTATGGGCGTGTACAACGCCAATACCGGCAAGAAGGAGCGCATCGGCCGCATTCTCAAAATGCACGCCAACAAGCGCGAAGACATCAAGTGGGCGGGCGCAGGCGATATTGTGGCGCTTGTGGGTCTGAAAAACGCCTCCACCGGAGACACGCTTTGTGACGAAAAGCGTCCTGTTGTGCTGGAATCCCTGAATATTCCCGATCCGGTCATTGAGGTCGCCATTGAGCCCAAGACCAAGGCGGATCGTGATGCCCTTTCCGCCGCGCTGAACAAGCTTGTCAAAGAGGATCCCTCGTTCCACGTCAAGGGTGATGAGGAAACAAATCAGACGCTTATCGCCGGCATGGGCGAACTGCATCTGGAAATCATTGTTGACCGCCTGACGCGCGAGTTCAATGTGAATGCCAATGTGGGCAAACCCCAGGTGGCCTACCGTGAAACAATTTCCAAGCCCGCCAAGTCGGACATGAAGCATGCCAAACAGTCCGGCGGCCGCGGCCAGTACGGCCATTGCGTCATTGAGGCTGAGCCCAACCCCGGCAACGGCTATGAATTTGTCAATTCCATCACCGGCGGCGTGATTCCCAAAGAATATATCCCGGCCATAGACAAGGGCATGCAGGACGCCATGAAGTCCGGCGTGCTGGCTGGTTTTCCCTGCGTAGACGTCAAGGTCAATCTGGTGTTCGGTTCCTACCATGAAGTGGATTCTTCGGAGCAGGCTTTTTATGTGGCCGGCTCCATGGCCATCAAGGACGCCATGCAGAAAGCCGGGCCTGTGCTTCTGGAGCCGATCATGGATGTGGAGGTGGTTACTCCTGATGAATATCTGGGCGATGTGATGGGCGACCTCAGCGGTCGACGCGGCCGCGTGCAGAGCCTGGAAGCCCGTACAGGCGGCGCACAGAGCGTGCGCGCTCAGGTCCCGCTTGCCTCTATGTTCGGCTATGCCACAGACCTTCGCTCGCGCACGCAGGGCCGCGCCACGTTCACCATGCAGTTCGACCACTATGAACGCGTGCCTGCGGCCTTGGCCGAAGAAATCCAGAAGACAAGGAAGTAGGCGGCGGTCGGCAACGCATACGGGAACATAGTTTTATGTATGTTTTTTGTGGGGTGTTCTGCGCTTCATAAGATCATACTTCATATATTGTGGGGACGGCAATCATGACGAATGACCTGCCCAAAGGCTTCAGGGCCGGCACGGCGGCGGCCGGCTTTAAGACAACGGGCCGAGACGATCTCGGCCTTATTGTTTCGGATCGTCCTGCGGTTGCGGCCGGGCTGTTCACGCAAAACGCCTTCAAGGCAGCGCCCGTGTTGGTGTGTCAGGAACTGCTGCGCCGCGGCGGGCCGGTGCGGGCCGTGCTTGCCAATTCCGGTCAGGCCAATGCCTGCACCGGGGATGAGGGCCTTGTGAACTGCCGGGCTACACAGCTTCTGACCGCTCAGGCGACAGGCCTTGCCCCGAACGACATTCTGCCCATATCCACAGGGGTTATCGGCGCGCAACTGCGCATGAATCTCTGGCGGGCCGCTGTTCCCGCCCTTGTGCAAAGCCTGGGCAGCTGCGATGCGGAGGGCTTCACCCGTGCCTTCATGACCACGGACGCCTTTCCCAAATTCGCTTCGCGCGATGTCGGCCTTTCCGGCGGCGGTGCGCGGCTGACCGTGATGGCCAAGGGCGCGGGCATGATCTGCCCCAACATGGCCACCATGCTCTGTGTGGCGCTGACAGACGCGGCGGCGGTGCGCGAGCCGTGGCAGGCTATGTTCAGGCGGGCCGTGGCCTTTACCTTCAACAGAGTCAGCGTTGACGGCGACACCTCGACGAACGACACTATTCTCGGCCTTGCCAACGGCGCGTCGGGCGTTGCCGCCCAAAGTCCGGCCGACTTGGCCCTGCTGGAAGAAGCCCTGACCGGCATTCTGGGGCAGGTTGCGCATATGCTGGTTATGGACGGCGAAGGCGCGGGCCGGGTTGTCCACATCACGGCGCGGGGCGCGGCCGACGAGATGGACGCCGAGCGCGTGGCCCGCAGCGTGGGCCATTCGCAGCTTGTCAAAACAGCAATTTACGGCGGCGACGCCAACTGGGGCCGCATTGTGACGGCCGTGGGATATAGCGGCGCGCGCTTTGAAGCCGACCTGGTCAGCGTGGCCCTGTGCGGGGTGGAACGTTTCCGCCACGGGCAGCCCGTGAACGACGATCAGGAAGCGCGTCTCGCCGAACTGCTGCGGGGCAAGGACGTGACAGTGGAGATTGACCTGGGCGCCGGATCGGGGGAATACACGTTACAGGCTTCAGATCTCGGGCACGAGTATGTGAGACTGAACGCCGACTACCGCTCCTGATCCTGCTGCATACAAGTTTTTCCGGCGCGCCGGGGTTTACCAAGGCACGGCCCTTTTTTTGCGGAAGCAAATGTCCCGTCTGTAAATGCTTTGGCTGTGCCGCGTCGTGACGATCAAAATGCTTTACAGGCATCTCATCGGCAATGCGTGCATTTTTTAAGACACGCGGCGGGATATTTTACGCGGCTGTTCTCCCCTGCCGGGTTTGTCCCGACCGGAAGATGGGGGACAGGCGCGGCGCGGGCAGAAGACGTTCATTTCACACTCGTCGCAACAGGGGTTTCGGGCACGGCATATATCCCGGCCGAAGAGCACCATGCGGTGATTGACATTGCCCCACTCCCGACGAGGAAAAAGGACAATCAAATCCTGTTCCACACGATCAGGATCCGTCTGGTCCGTAAGGCCGAGGCGGTAGGCTATGCGTTTAACGTGCGTGTCCACCGCAAGTCCCTCATTGCGCCCGTATGCGCCGAAAAGCACAACATTGGCTGTTTTGCGGGCCACACCCGGCAGAGATGTCAAATCTTTAAGGCTGTCCGGCACGTGGCCGTCAAAAACATCCCGCACGCGTACAGCCGCGCCCAGCAGATTTTTGGCCTTGCTGTGGTAAAAGCCCGCAGAACGGATGACAGACTCAAGCTCTGTCTGGTCGGCGGTCGCCAGTTCTTGCGGCCCAGGCCAGCGCCGGAAAAGTTCCGGCGTAATGGTGTTGACGCGCGCGTCTGTGCACTGGGCCGCCAGCACGGTGGCGACCAGCAGTTCCCACGCGTTGCACGCCGCAAGCTGTGAAGCAGGCCTAGGGTAACGCGCGGCCAGCGCCATGAGGATTTTTTGCGCACACGCCACGCGCCGGGTATGCTCTGCCGTCATGCGGGCCTCCATTCAGATTTTGCCAAACAGAGAAATTTCGGATACAATAATGCCTTGGTAGAAAGACAGATCGGAACAGCTAACAAGTTTTTTTGAAAAAATCAATTTTTTGTACAAACATTACGCAAAAAATTCTGCTGTGGCTTCAAAAGTATAAAATTTTTAACACGCCCTTGGTCATAATAATTAATTCATACTGTAAAAACAGTCTAATATGATGAACATATTTTGGCACGAGTTCTGCAATATATTTATTACCTTCCTTTCTTTTGCTGACAGCCTTCTTCATCAAAACGG
>JAISKZ010000048.1 GCA_031260725.1 Desulfovibrio sp.
ACGGTCGCGCAGCATGATCTCCACGGTTTTGGCGGCTACAGCCGAGGTCAGAGCTCCGCCGCCGAAGGTTGTGGCGTGGCTGCCGGGTTCAAAGCCTTCGGCCGCTTCGTCTGTGGTCAGAATGGCCCCCATGGGCAAGCCGTTGGCCAGAGATTTCGCCACGCTGATAATGTCCGGCTCAAGCCCGTAATGCTGAAAAGCCCAGAATTTGCCGGTGCGGCACATACCTGTCTGCACCTCGTCACACAGAAAAAGAATGCCGTTCTGCCGGCAAAGGGCTTGCACCCCGCGCAGATATTCCGCCGGCAGCGGCACAACGCCGCCTTCGCCCTGCACCACTTCCACCAGAACGGCAGCCGTGGCCGGTGTTATCGCGCTTGAGAGAGCATCAAGATTGCCCGCCGGAACCTGCGCAAAACCGTCCGGCAGCGGTGTAAAGCCGTCGCTCAAGTCGTCGCGGCCGGTTGCGGCCAGCGTGGCCAGTGTTCGGCCATGGAAACAGTCGTTCAAGGTAATGATGGTGGCGGCATTGTGCTGTTTCACGCGGCGCATATGGCGACGGGCCAGTTTGATGGCGGCTTCGTTGGCTTCTGCGCCTGAATTGCAGAAGAAGGCCTTTGTGTGATGTGTGGTGGAAAGCAGAATCTCGGCAAGATCAAGCTGATTTTGTTGATAAAAGAGGTTGCTCACATGCCAGAGTCCATGCGCCTGACGCTCCAGGGTCGCGCAAAGCTCTTCATTGCAGTGCCCGAGGCCCGTCACGGCTAAGCCGCCGAGCAGGTCTACATATTCCCTGCCGTCCATATCCCAAAGGTGCGCGCCCGCCCCCCGCGCGACGGCCAGCGGATAGCGACTGTAAGAACGGCAGAGCAGGTTTTCTTCTTGCTGTTTGACGGCGTTAAAGGTTTGCGACATGAAGCGACTCCTTGTGCATCTGAATATACTATAAACATACCAATAGGATGAGGAGAAAAAATGTTTATAATGCTGCCTATTGTTTGCCGGTGTGGCCGAAGCCCCCTGCGTCACGTTTGGTTGCCCGCAGAGAGAGTGTTTCCTGCCAGCGCGGCCGCACAATGGGCTGGAAAACGAGCTGGGCGATGCGGTCGCCGCGTTGAACGCGGCGTTCTTCGTCCGAGGTGTTCAGCAGGATGACCAGAATCTCTCCAGTATAGTCAGGGTCAATAACGCCCACGCCCTGAGCCACGGTGAGGCCGTCGCGCGCGCCAAGCCCGCTGCGGGAATAGAGCAGCCCCGCCACATCCGGCGATTGCGGCTGTATGCTTATTCCCGTTGGCACGGCGATACGGCAGCGCGGCGCAACGGGCGTTATCGCCGCGTCAAGGCAGGCGCGCAGATCAAAGCCCACGGAAAGGCAGGTGGCCGGAGAGAGAAAGTCTTCCCGTCCTTGCGCATAGAGTTCATGCGCGCCAGGTCGCACAAAAGCGATATGCACTGTGAACGCGTCTGTGCGAATGACGCTGGCGTGGGAAGGGGCGTGTGCTTGCATGGCAGAGGTATAGCGCACTACGCCGCCAACGGCAACGCATAAATAAAAACAAATATTACACAGAGATATTATATCATGGCTGCTCAGAGCGCACGGGCGGAGGTTTGTTATGGCAAATCAGATGCAAACTGCTGCATACGGGTGTGCGCGGCGATCCCCGCTCACACCTTGATTCGGACAGGGAGATTGATTTTTTATATCAGTCGCCGCGTTTGCCGCCGGTCAAGTTATCGCTTGAAGCCTGCTGCGCAGTGGGGTAGTATCACTTGGTACAACACAACAGCATCAATCGGAGAATGGTATGGTTGAAGCACCGGAAAAAAATCTGGCACTTGATATTGTACGCATTACAGAGGCTGCGGCGCTCGCCTCAGCCCGCTGGCTGGGGCGGGGAGACAAAGGGGCGGGAGACAACGCGGCCGTGCATGCCATGCGCGTCAGTTTCGCCGCACTGCATATTGACGGCACTGTCATTATCGGCGAAGGCGAAAAGGACAACGCGCCCATGCTCGCCAACGGCGAAAAAGTGGGCAAAGGCCTTGGCCTCAGTCTTGATGTGGCGGTAGACCCTGTGGAAGGCACCAGCCTGCTCGCATACGGGCGTCCGAATGCCATTTCCGTTGTGGGAGTGTCGTCCAGGGGCAGCATGTTCAACCCCGGCCCCAGTTTCTATATGCAAAAACTCGTCGTCAGCCATGAGGCGAGAAATGTTATTGATCTTGACGCGCCCATTAAAGTCAATCTGAACAGCGTTGCCAAAGCTCTCGGCAAAAGTGTGCAGGATCTTGTGGTTTTTGTGCTGGACAAGCCCCGGCATCAGAGTTTGATTGAAGAAATCCGCGCCGCCGGCGCGCGTATTCAACTCCAGACCGACGGTGATGTGATCGGCGCGCTTATGGCGGTGGACCCGCATTCAGATGTGGACATTATGATGGGCACGGGCGGCACTCCTGAAGGAGTGCTCTCTGCCTGCGCCATCAAAGGAATGGGAGGGCAAATGTTCGCCCGGCTTGACCCCCAGTCGTATGTCGAAAAAGAAGCCATTAATGAAGCCGGCATTGACCTGCGTGATGTACTCACCGTCAATGACATGGTGCGTAGCGAGGACTGTTTTTTTGCCGCAACGGGCATTTCCGGCGGAGATTTTCTGCGCGGCGTTCGTTACAGCGCACGGTACGCTGTGACGCACTCTCTTGTTTTACGCGGTAAAACAGGTACATTGCGCTACGTGGAGTCGTACCATAATATGGACAGACTTTCCAAATTCAGCGCGGTTCAGTATTGAATGGGCAGTATACGCCTTTTTCTGAAGTTGCGCTTGCGGCACACCTGGCTGGCGTTCGCGTTGTGCGCGTTTTTTGCCGCATCTGCTCCCGCTGAGGACGCGCATGCGGCGCAACAAGCCAAGGCAACGCCCAAAAAAGCTGTTTCGGCGACGGTCGCAACGGTGTATGACAAACAGCCTCTGGTGACGGACGCGGAGTTGGCGCGTTTTCTTAAAATCCTGCCTCAATTCAGAAGATGGACCAGCGAAAACAAGGAAAACGCCGGTCCTGTGGCGCGCAAGGGCAGGGCGGACTTTCTCTATTCCGCGAGGGCGGCTGACTGGGTGATCACCAAGGGCTGGAAACCGGAGCGTTTTTTTTGCGTTATGGGGCGTATGGCGGCAGCCATTTTCATTCTTGAGGAAGGAAATGATATGAGCGGCGAACACCCGCCCGATATGCCGGAGGTGGCTGAGGAAGAGCTGAACCTGACACGGCGGCATTTGGAGGCCATACTCAAGGCGCTTGATAAAACCGGAGACAAGGTGCCGGCGATGGATCAATGACATGTTGTTTTTTCATGTGCTGCCGATACGCGGCACCACATGAAAAAACAGTATATTTCGCTATTGCTCAGCGAGGGATTCCCCGCCCATCCGCATACAGCGTCGCCGTTTCCTTCAAAAGCGCATTGACGCGCGAAGCCAGCGCCTGAGGCTCCCTGATATAGCCGTCCAGCAGCAGGCTCGCGTCAAAAAGCCCCTGTGTCATAAGCGCAAGCATGGCGTCTTCCGGGTCAGCTTTGAATATTTTCAACATACCGCGCAGCAGCGGATGATTTTGATTGACTTCCAGAACCTTGACGGGCAGCGTATCGTCCTTGTGCATGACCTTGAGCAGCTTTTCCATGGACGAGGTCATGGCCCCCTCAGAGGAAACGAGCACAGAGGGGCTGTCGTCAAGCCGTCGTGAAACGCGCACTTCCTTAACTTTGTCGTTCAATATGTCCTTCATTTTTGCGAGCAGTTTGTCAAAATCTTCCTGCTCTTCCCCGGAGAGCGGGGCGCTTGCCTGCTGTAAGGCATCCTTTCTGTCGTCAAAAGCGGCAAGGGCGTCGTCTGTGGCGTTTTCCACAGATTTAAAATCCCATTCCTTGTATTTGCCAAGCCCTTCCATGACAAATTCATCGACAGGTTCAAAAAGATAGAGCACTTCAATGCCCTTTTTGCGAAATATTTCCATATGCGGGTTCATGCAGGCCGCTTCCCGGTTCGGCGCGGAAACATACCAGAATGTTTTTTGTTCCGCAGGCGCGCGGGAGATGTACTCGGCAAGGCTGGTCAGGGCTTCGTCGTCGGCCAGGGCGGATGAATTGAAGCGCAAAAGCGTGCTGACGCGTTCGCGGTTGGGAAAATCGTTGTAGCCAAGCTTGAAAATTTTGCCGTGCAGCCGCCAGAAACGCAGGTAGGTTGCCCTGTCGTCTTTCTCCATTTTTTCCAGATGCCCCAGAACCTGCTTGACGATGACCTGATTGATTTTGCGAAGCAGCACATTTTCCTGCAGCGTTTCGCGCGAGATGTTCAGGGGCAGGTCTTCAGTGTCCGTCACACCTTTGAGAAACGCCAAATATTCCGGAATCAGCTCTTTGTTGCGGCGTTGAATGAGCACGCGCCGCGCGTACAGGTCAATTCCCCAGAAATCCCTGTCGACGCCGAAAAAATCTTGCTTGCTGTCAGGAATGTACAACAGCGCGTTGAACTGCACAGGCGCGTCTACGGACAGGTGCAGCACGTCCATCGGCGCTTTGGCATCATATGTCAACGCTTTGTAAAAAGCCTCATACTGCTCTTTTTTTATAGAAAATTTGGGCTCACGCCAGAGCGCCGGCTCAGGATTGACGCGCTCTCCGTCAAGAAAAATAGGAAACGGCATAAAGGCGGAATGGTTGCGAACGGCTGATTCCACACGGAATTTTTCAAGAAATTCCACTGCGTCGCCCTTGATGTGCGCTTTAACCACAGTGCCGCGCGCGGGCGCGTCACTGCCTGCGGGTTCAATGCTGTAAGCGCCCAGACCGTCGCTTGACCAAACGGCCGCCCCGCGTTCTTCGCCAAAAGCCGGCGTTGAAATCACTTCCACCTTGTCGGCTACCATGAAGACAGAATAAAAACCGATGCCGAATCGCCCGACAATATTGGACGCATCGGGCTTTTCCGCGTCATCCGCAGCGGGCGCCGACGCTGTTTCGCTTTGCAGGCTCGTAAGAAATTCCTCAGAGCCGGATTTTGCGATAGTTCCCAAATTTTCAGCCAGTTCGTCCGCGGTCATGCCGACGCCTGTATCGGCAATGGTGAGGGTTTTGTTGTCTTTGTCAATAGTTATGCGGATTTCCGACGGCATGTCCCCGCCGGACGGCTGCTCGTTGCGGTTGGCACGAAAACGCAATTTATCCAGCGCGTCGGACGCGTTGGAAATGAGCTCGCGCAAAAAGATTTCTCGATTGGTATAGAGCGAATGCGTGAGAATATTCAAAACCTTGCGCACTTCTGCGCGGAATTGCCGATTTTTTTTGCCTGTCTCTGCCATGGGAACCTCCTCTGTGACAATACTTGCTGTAAAAATAAGAACGAGTCCCGAGCCGTCAAGAGCAGCGCCGTGTATTGCGTTGGCGCGTTGTCCCGTGGAAATATCCTGTCCGCACTGAAGAATATTTATCTATAATTTATTGAATTCAGGTGATAAAATTTGCCTGAATAGCGGATGTTTCCACAACAAGGATATTATTGCACGCAAGACCGATTCAGGATAAAAGCATAACATGCCTATTGCTGATACGTCCCGTCAGACGCGCTCTGTTGCCGCCTTTCCCCTGACAACTCCAGAACCTTTTGCCGTGCACAGCGAAAAGCAGCTGAGCCTTCTGTTTGATCTCGCACAGATCATGAACGCCTCCATCGCCATACAGGACGCACTTGATCAGGCGCTCGCCCTGATGGTCACACACCTGCACATGATGCGCGGCAACATCTCCCTGATTTCTCCGCTACGCACAGGGGAACGCGGCGATGTCGCCTTATAGCGCGTGGGTGTTGAAGAACAAGTCGTTCAGATGAGCCCCGGGCTGTGCCCCGGAGTTTCGCAAAGTTTGACTTTACAAAAGGAGAGATGGTTATGAGTTCACCCAGAAAAAAGGCGCTTTTTAAAGCCATAGCAACAGAGCCGTTGCGGCCCTGCTGCCGGGAAGCAAAAACGCACGAGGCGGGCGAGGTGTTCGGCCGTAATGTCTTCGGACTTGCCGTAATGCGCAAACGCCTGCCGAAGGATGTTTATGAAAATCTTGCAAAAACCATCCGTGATGGCGAGCGCCTTGATCCGGCAATAGCCGATGTGGTTGCCAACGCCATGAAAGACTGGGCCATTGAGCGCGGCGCCACGCACTACACGCACTGGTTTCATCCCATGACAGGTTTGACCGCTGAAAAGCACGACGCTTTTCTTTCCCCTTCTTCCGAGGGGCAGGTGATCAGCGAATTTTCCGGTAAAATGCTCATCAGCGGCGAGCCGGACGCGTCTTCCTTTCCTTCCGGCGGCATCCGATCCACTTTTGAAGCCCGCGGTTATACCGCGTGGGATCCTTCGGTTCCTGTATTTATTATTGACGCTCCCTACGGTGCGACGCTGCATATTCCCACATATTTCTATTCCTATTCCGGCGAGGCGCTGGATCGCAAAATTCCGCTGATGCGCTCCATTTCGGCGATTTCCCGCCAGGCGTTGCGCATTTTGAAGCTCTTCGGCAATAAAACAGCGACATATGTGCGGCCCATGGTCGGTCCAGAGCAGGAATACTTTCTGGTGGACAAGCATCTGGCCGTTCTGCGTCCAGACATTATGCTGGCGGGCCGTACGCTGATAGGCGCTTTCTCGCCCAAGGGGCAGGAGATGGAAGACCATTATTTCGGCGCCATTCCCGCCAGGGTGATGAGTTTTATGCAGGATGTGGAGAACGAGCTGCTGGCGCTCGGCATTCCGGCCAAAACCCGCCACAATGAAGTGGCCCCCGGCCAGTTTGAGATATCCCCCGTGTATGAAGAGGCCAACATAGCGTGCGATCACAACATGCTGTGCATGAACATGATGCGCCATATGGCCGCGAAGCACGGTTTTGTATGTCTGCTGCACGAAAAGCCTTTTGCCGGCGTGAACGGCAGCGGCAAGCACAACAACTGGTCCCTATGCGACTCTGACGGCGTGAACCTGCTCAATCCCGGAGCCACGCCGCAGGACAACGCCCAGTTTCTGGTGTTTCTGGCCGCCGTGCTGCGCGGAGTTCACAAGCACAGCGCCGCGTTACGCATAGGCACCGTGGGCGCTGGCAACGACCATCGTCTCGGCGCCAATGAAGCGCCGCCTGCCATTATCTCGGTATATCTCGGCGAGCAGCTCACGGAAGTGCTGGAAGGCATTACAAGCGGCAAAAGTTCAAAAAACAAAAAGAGCCCCTTCATGGAAGTGGGGGTGTCAACCCTGCCGCCTTTGCCTGTGGACATGGCCGACCGCAACCGCACAAGCCCCTTCGCGTTCACCGGCAACAAGTTTGAATTCAGGGCCGTGGGCTCGTCCCAGTCCATCGCGCCGGTGAACATCGCGCTCAACGCGGCCGTGGCCTGCGCGCTGGACGACATCGCAACGGAACTCGAAACCGCGCGCTCCACCGGAACCAAGCTCAATGTGGCCCTGCAGGAACTGCTGCCGAGGCACTTCAAAGAGCATATGCCAGTGGTGTTCAACGGCAATAACTATGCCGCATCCTGGCCCAAGGAAGCCGCCCGCCGAAAGCTGCCGAACTACACGAATTCAGTGGAGGCGCTTGAGCATTACAGCGACCCGGGGGTAATGAATGTCTTTTTGCGTCACAGCGTGCTGACAGAGCGCGAAATGCTGGCTCGACAGGAAATCCTTCTGGAAAACTACGCCAAAACCCTGTGCATTGAGGGTCATTTACTTGCGGATATCCTGCTTTCACAGGTATTGCCGCAATGTCTGGAGGCGCAGGCAAAAGCTGCGGACGTGGTGCTCAAAACACGCGCTGTGCTGGGTGGAAATGCCGCGAAAAGCGAAGAGGAAAATTTCAGTCTTCTGCGTGCGCATGTCGCGGCTCTGCAGAAAAACGCAGCCAAACTTGGAAAGGCAGTGGAAAAAGCCTGCAATACCAAGGGCGCTCTTGAACAAGCGAAAGTCGGCCGCGATGCTGTCCTTCCGGCTATGGCAGAATGCCGTGAGCATGCTGACGTTCTTGAACGTCTGGTGGAAGACAAACTGTGGGTGCTGCCAAAATATTCCGAGCTGCTCTGGGTACATTAGAGAGCAGCTGACGCTTCAAAGATTCGCCTAACGGCAGGCAACGCTCGCCTGCTCATGGAGAACGCCGCGGGTCATACGCCAGCGGCGTTCTGCTTTTTCGGCGTGTCGACGCGTTATTGTTCAGCCTTGCGCACTTCTTTACATTTCTCGTTTTCAGGGCTATTTTTTTATAAATACAATATAAATGTTATCTTACGGTCTTTAAAGACCGTGTTTTTTAAGAAATCATCTACAAAATGAGGTTATTATGCCGAATAAATTGCGCTTTGCCAAGATGCAGGGCGTCGGCAACGATTATGTGTATGTGAATTGTTTTGAAGAACGGGTAGACAAGCCCTCCGAGCTTGCGCCCAGAATATGCGACCGGCATTTCGGCGTGGGATCGGACGGGGTCGTGCTGATTATGCCGTCAGGCACGGCTGACGTGCGCATGCGCATGTTCAACGCCGACGGCTCTGAAGCGGAAATGTGCGGCAACGCCATACGCTGTGTGGGCAAGTACGCACGTGATCACGGCATTGTCGTGAAGGATGTGATCAAGGTGGAAACGGCGGCGGGCATAAAGATTGTGCGTCTGCTCACAGAAGCCGGTCAGGTGTGCGGCGCCACAGTAGACATGGGCGAACCTGTGCTTGTCGCCGAGCGCATTCCTGTACTCATGCCGCCGACGGCGGATACCCCCGCGGAAAAGCGCATTATCTCCCGACTGATGATAGTTGACGGCCGTGCGTACAATATCACCGCAGTTTCCATGGGCAACCCGCATGCCGTTGTATTTATGGACAATATTGACAACCTTGTCCTGCAGCGGCTTGGACCCTGCTTTGAGCATCATGAATTTTTTCCGCAGCGCATCAACACGGAATTTGTGGAAGTGCTTTCGTCAGGCAAAATACGCATGCGCGTGTGGGAGCGCGGCGCCGGTGAAACCCTGGCCTGCGGTACAGGCGCCTGCGCCGCGGCTGTGGCAAGCGCGTTGAACGGTCTTACAGGCCGTGAGATGGATGTTCATCTCACGGGCGGCGTGCTGCACGTCAACTGGGATGAAAGCGACGGGCATGTCTATATGACAGGCGACGCGGTGAGTGTTTTTGACGGCGTCTATTGCATGTGAGGTTTTTTATGACAAAGGTCAATGCCAGTTTTCTTGAGCTCCAAAGCAATTATCTTTTTGTGGAAATAGCCCACAAGGTTGCGGCGTTTAAAGAAGCAAACCCGGGTAAAAGAGTGATCAGCCTCGGCATAGGCGATGTGACGCGTCCGCTTGTGCCTGCTGTTGTCAGCGCCCTGCACAGGGCGGTGGATGAAATGGGCGAGGCGGCGCATTTTCGTGGTTATGGGCCGGAGCAGGGCTACGAGTTTTTGCGTGAAGCCATCGCGCAGCATGACTACAAGGCCCGCGGCGTGGATCTGCGCGCGGATGAAATTTTTGTGAGCGACGGGGCCAAGTCCGATGTCGGCAACTTTCAGGAGCTTTTTGCGGCGGACAGCGTGGTGGCTGTGACAGACCCTGTCTATCCGGTTTATGTGGATTCCAACGTCATGGCCGGCCGGGCCGGCGGGTTCGCGGACGGACGGTGGAAGCGCCTTATGTATCTGCCGTGCCTCAAGTCCAACAATTTTGTGCCGGACTTCCCCAAAACGCGCCCGGATATAATTTATCTTTGCTATCCCAACAATCCGACCGGCACCGTGCTGTCACGTGAGGCGCTGCAGGGGTGGGTGGACTACGCAAGGCGCGAGGCCTGCGTGCTGTTGTATGATTCGGCGTATGAAGCGTTTATTCAGGAACCTGATATACCACACAGCATATATGAGCTCAACGGAGCGCAGGAAGTGGCTGTGGAATTTCGCAGCTTTTCCAAAACAGCCGGTTTTACCGGCCTGCGGTGCGCCTATGTCGTGGTGCCGCACGCTCTGCGGCTCAGTGACGGCAAAGGCGGAAAAGCGGCCCTGAACAGCCTCTGGAACCGCCGTCAGTGCACAAAGTACAACGGCTGCGCCTATATTGTGCAGCAGGCGGCCACGGCTGTTTACAGTCAGGAGGGGCGTGCGCAGGTTGAGGCGGTAATCAGAGGGTATCTGCGGAACGCCGAACAGCTTTGTGCGGCTGTGCGGGATATGAACCTTGAAGTTTTTGGCGGGATAAACGCGCCCTATATCTGGGCGGGCGTGCCGAAGGGCATGGATTCCTGGAGCTTTTTCGAACATCTGCTGCAATCCGCCGCGCTGGTCTGCACGCCGGGGGCGGGCTTCGGCGCGAGCGGCGAAGGCTATGTGCGCCTCACAGCTTTTGGCACAGAGGAGGATACGACAGAAGCCATACACCGGCTGCGCGCTCTGCGCTGAGACGCGTGGGGAAGTTGCATATCAAGCCTCTTTATATCTTCTTTGGTAACGGCATAACTAGAACGCTCAAAGCCCATGCAGAGTCTTTCAAGGCGTAGAGATAATTCCGCATCCTGAATTGTGACCCCAAGCCGCAACTTATACCCCTAAGCCAGCGTAAATTTGCAGAGGAACACAGCGCCATCCGGGATTCGGCGCGTAAAGCCGGGAGGATAAACAAATCAGATTTCAGCCCTGTCAGGGGTAAGTAAATCGGTTTGCTGGATATTCTGGCAATCATTTGTTATCAATTTTGAAATCGCACCAACCTAAACACTAAAAAGCTGGCATATGAGCAATCTTTTTTTCGAGCGGCCCATCCTGAATTCCCCTTACGCCATGCCGGAACTGCATTGGGAGCTTGACGACACAGGCCAGCCGACGCAAAAAACTCTCCCTTTCCGCCGCCCCGCCAGTTTCATCACACCCATCCCCAAACCCAAAAAGCAGAAAAAACAGCAGGGCAAGCTGGTTGAGGATGCTGCCGCAAAAGCTATTTCCAGCAAGCAACAGCAATATGAACTGACCACGCTCATCAATGAACTGCGCTCTCAGGTCACGGCATGGCGCAAGCTCACTGACGCCAAAGACTGGAAAGTTACCCCGGAAACAGCCCGTCTGCTCCAGCATTGGCGGCACTACAAATTCAACGGCATCAAGCCCTTTTTTTGCCAGTTGGAAGCGGTGGAAACAGCCATCTGGCTTACCGAGGTGGCCCCTAGGGAAGGCAAGAAGGGGCAAAAATTTCTGGAACACTTGAAAAACGCCAACAAGGACGCCAATCCCGGTTTGAGCCGTCTGGCCCTGAAACTGGCTACCGGCGCGGGCAAAACCACGGTTATGGCTATGCTGATCGCCTGGCAGACCATCAACGCCGTGCGCTATGCCAACAGCAGGCGTTTCAGCCATGCCTTTCTTGTAGTCACTCCCGGCATCACCATCAAAGACCGCCTGCGGGTTCTTCTGCCCACGGATGTGGAGAGCTATTATGCCTCGCGTGAACTCATCCCGGCGGACATGCTGCCGGGCATCCGGCGAGCCAGGGTTGTCATTACCAATTTTCACGCCTTCAAGCTGCGGGAAAAAACGGAACTGTCCGGCGCGGGGCGTGCCTTAATCAACGGCAGACACGGCGACAAAATCAGCACGTTGGAACCGGAAGGCCAAATGCTGCAACGTGTCATGGGCGAGCTTATGGGAATGAAGAACATCATTGCCTTCAATGATGAAGCCCATCACTGTTACCGGGAAAAACCGGGAGAGAAAGACGAGGTTGCCGTTCAGGAAGGCGAGAACAAAAAAGACGCCAACAGCGAGGCCAAAGCCAATAACGAGGCCGCGCGGGTATGGATTTCCGGCCTGGAAATTGTGCAGAAAAAATTGGGCATTGCCCGCATTTTCGATCTTTCGGCCACGCCTTTTTTCCTGCGCGGCTCCGGTTATGGCGAAGGCACGCTCTTCCCTTGGACAATGAGCGATTTTCCCTGATGGACGCTATCGAGTGCGGCATTGTGAAACTGCCCCGTGTGCCGGTGGCGGATAATGTTTCCAGCGGCGACATGCCCAAGTTTCGGGATTTGTGGGTCAATATCCGCAAGAACATGCCCAAAAAAGGGCGCGGGAAAGGCGGCTTTCTTGACCCGCAGGAATTGCCCACCTTGCTCACCAATGCCCTCAACGCCCTGTACGGGCATTATAAATCGACCTATGACCTCTGGATGAAAGACGGCATGGCCGTTTCTCCCTGTTTTATTATTGTCTGCAACAATACCGCAACTTCCAAGCTGGTATATGATTTTATCTCCGGCTATGTGCAGGGCGAGGACGGCAGTTTTCATACTGGCCGTTTTGAACTGTTCCGCAATTATGACGACAACGGCAACCCGCTCTCCAAGGCCAGAACCCTGCTTATTGACAGTGAGCAGCTTGAATCCGGCGAAAAGTTGAATGAAGAGTTCCGGCGCATCAATGCTGATGCCATTGAACGCTTCCGGCGCGAGGCAATGGAGCGCGGCGGCGCTTTGGCCGAAGAACTGCGCCGGGGCAAAGAACTGGACGACACCGCTATTCTGCGGGAAGTCATGAATACCGTAGGTAAACCCGGTATGCTCGGCGGCGACATCCGTTGTGTGGTGTCTGTTTCCATGCTTACCGAAGGTTGGGACGCCAATACCGTCACCCATGTTTTAGGTGTGCGGGCCTTCGGCACGCAGCTTCTCTGCGAACAGGTCATAGGCAGGGCCTTGCGTCGCCAGAACTACGAATTGGATGAGAAAACGAACTTCTTCAATGTGGAATATGCCGATGTGATGGGCATCCCCTTTGACTTCACGGCCAGGCCGGTTGTAGCCGGGCCTGTGCCGCCACGCCAGACGGTGCATGTGAAAGCGGTACGACCGGAGCGTGATATACTGGAAATCCGTTTTCCCCGCGTCACGGGCTACCGCATTGAACTGCCGAAAAAGCAGTTGCGGGCTGAATTTACAGCGGATTCTACTCTGGAATTGAATCCAGGGATTGTTGGCCCCACGGAAGTACTCCAGGCGGGGATTATCGGGCAAACGGAAAATCTCAAGGTCGAACACCAGAAAAACATCCGTCCCTCGGGCCTGATCATGCACCTGACCAACCATTTCATGCGCAGCAAATGGCGTGACGCCGAGGGGAATCCCCGTCTTAATCTGTTCGGGCAGTTGAAAAGCATCGTGCGGCAATGGCTGGAAAAATATCTTGTCTGCACCGGCGGAACCTACCCGGCCATTTTGCTGGATCTGAAATTTGCGAATATGGCCTGTGAAAAAATCCAGGACGCCGTGAACAGGGCAGGGGTTCAGGATAAACCGCAAGACCCGCCGGTGGCCGCCATTCTCGACCCCTATAATCCCACCGGCTCCACCATCCATGTGAACTTCATGACTTCCAAAAAGCTCCACTGGCAGACAGACGCCCGGCGCTGCCACATCAACTGGATCATCCTGGACAGCGAATGGGAGGGGGAATTTTGCCGCGTGGCGGAAAAACACCCCAGGGTCAAAGCTTATGTGAAAAACCAGAACCTCGGCTTTGAGGTTCCGTACATCTACCAGGGCAAGGAAAAGACCTATATTCCCGACTTCATCGTACTTGTGGATGACGGGCATGGTAACGACGACCTTTTGCGAGTGGTGGTGGAAATAAAAGGCTATCGCGGAGAAGACGCCAAGGCCAAAAAGCAGACCATGGAAGTCTATTGGATCCCCGGCGTGAATCGTTTGGGCAGCTGTGGCCGTTGGGCCTTTGCCGAACTCACGGAAGTGTACCGCATTGAGCCTGATTTTGAAGCCA
>JAISKZ010000028.1 GCA_031260725.1 Desulfovibrio sp.
CACCAACGTCTCCACCAATAATACCACCACCATAAATGTTTCCACCAACAGCGACTGTGTTATCAGTAAATACAGTATTAGTGATATCGCCTATACTAGCTCTGTCACTACCGAGTATACCACCACCCTGTAAAACATTTGTACTTATAGTGTTATTGGTGAAAGCAAGATTGTCAATTTTACTGATAACAGGACCAGCAAGATTAGAAGTAGCATAGCCACCAACTATTCCACCACCGTGAATAGAACCACTAGCAGTTATTGTGTTATTGTCAAAGGTGAGATTTTCAAGAGATCCCAAGGGAATAGTGGCATGATTTGTAGTACCATCTTCCTCACCAAGTATTCCACCACCGAGGATATCACCATCTACGGTTATTATTTGATCGCTGTTTAAATCGTCATCTGCCCCGGCCAAAAACGGATACCCCATAAACATGCCTATGGCTAACAGAGTTGCCATAAACTGTTTCACGGGCATAGACATATGGCCTGCGCGGACAATGGGCACGATGTTCATAAAAGACCTCCTGGAAGAACAGGGTAAAAAACTGCGGAGACAAAAAAAGCCCTGTCCAAGGGGCGGGACAGGGCCTTACATTTGGGGAAAAGGGAAATGCCGAAAGCCGCGCTGAACCTTGCGGGCAGGCGCGGCACTTGCGGAGTTGATGTGTGAGCAAGAGTTGGGCCGAAACCGGCAGCTTCGCCAGAAACTCTCTCCACTCCGCGCGGAAGATTTTGCCCTTGCCCTGACCACATGCACTGTGCCTTGACGTTGAGAAAACAAATCAATACTGATGCAAGAAATCAAAATCCATGAGACTTTTTTTACAATAAAACGCGGGGCTGTCAAGCGCGAATGAAGATTTCGTTAAAAAATTTCCGCTTCAAGCGTATCTGCTTTAAGGACAGGGCGTGTTTGCGCCGCATCGTTCTTTTGAGGAGGAATCAAGGGGGAGTGTTTCATCAGAGCCGTCGCGTGAAAGGTTATCTTGCCCACGGCCCCGCGGCGTCAGTGTTCCTGTCTGTTTTTTTTGCATGAGCAGCGCGGCCGGCATGCCCTGATATTCAAAAAAAGGCACTGATTGGGCGCCTGCTGAAAAAATATGGGCCTTGTTGCGCAGCATTCTGAAACGCAGCCGGAGCATGTCGGGACTGAAAGACGGAAAGCCGTGCGGCGCCTGCACCTCCTGCGACCTGGCAAGCGCTTCGGCAAGGTTCATGCCTGTGTCCAGCAGTTCGCGCATCTGCGCGATTTTATAAATGTCCGCGTCATTCTCCCCAATCGGGTAGAAAGCCACATCCACATGACCGGAGAGCATGGTGACCGCTTCCTGACAACTGGAGCAGGCAGGGGAGAAAAAAAGACGTGTCGTTACTTCGTCGTCCGCCGGGATAATGGGCCAGATTCCGATCTGGGCGCGGACGACGGCGCTGATATTGATTGTGAAAAGCAATGCCCAGACCCAGAGCAGAAGTGAACGGCGCCGCCTTGGGTTGCTGATGCTGACCACCCTTTTTTCGGCATGGCGGAAGCTCATGTAGCTTGCGGCAAAAAACAGGGCCGTGATGAGGCAGCTTACGCATGGGGCGGTAAGCGCCATGAGCAGCAGCAGGCAGATATCGCCTGTCAGGGCAATGCCCGCGACTGCGCGGCCCAGGGATGCCGCGCCCACGAGAGACAGCAGGGCCAGCACGGCGAAAACGCCGGTGCCGACCAGCCACAGCGAAATGCCGTTGAGCGTGAAGTCCTGATACAGGGAACATCCTGTCGTAACACAAAAATTGATGTCGTTGCCGAAGATGCTCCAGATGCAGAAAGCCGCGGCAAGAAGCGCAATGGACAAAGAGCCGGTAAGCACTTCACGGGGTCGATTCATGAAATACCTCTGGAGTTGGCTGACCGCAAGAACGACGCTGAAAGCGTAGATTGTTTTTTGTTGTTAGTAAAGCGTGTTTTTGCGTGCGAAAAGGCGCCCTTTTCAGAGCGCCTTTTTTGTAATGCTGTTGCGGTTTGTTTACATAGTGGAACCGGCGGCGGCGCGCTGCATTTTGATTTCCACTTTTTCCGTCAGGCTGGAATAGTATTCGCGCAGGATGACAAGAACTTCATCGCGCCCGAAGTGATCCGGAACTTCAGCGCCTTCAGAGAGCATTTTGCGCAGTTTCGTGCCGGAGAGGATAACGCGGTCTTCCTTGGAATGCGGGCAGGTGCGCATGCTGGCCATGCCGTCACATTTTTTGCAGTAGAACGTCCAGTCAATGTTCAGCGGCTCGCAGAGCAGGCGTTTGGCGGGGTCTGAGGGGCGGGGAATCCTGCGGAAGATTTCCTGGGCTTCAAACATACCGTAAAAGTCGCCCACGCCGGCGTGGTCGCGGCCGACAAGCAGGTTGTTGATGCCGTAATTCTGGCGGAAGGTGGCGTGGAGCAGAGCTTCGCGCGGCCCCGCGTAGCGCATGTCCAGAGGGTAGCCGGCCTGTATGACAAAATCTTTCACAAAGTATTTTTCAACCAGCGTGTCAATACACTTCACGCGCACTTCAGCCGGGATGTCGCCGGGCTTGAGCGAACCGACCAGAGAGTGAATCACCACGCCGTCGCAGACTTCAACGCCGATCTTGGCCAGATATTCATGTGAACGGTGCATGGGGTTGCGAAGCTGCAGGGCTGCCACTTTTTGCCAGCCTCGTTCATCCATTTTGACGCGCAACTGGTTCGGCGTCATGTAGACGCCGGGAAATTTAGTCGGGTATTCGCCCTGGGAAAGCACCTTGACAGAGCCGGAGACGTTGTATTCCTTCTGGGCCATCACCATTTTGACGCCGGGATGGTCGTCGGGGGCGACTTCCCAGAATTTTTCAGAGTCAGGCCCCGCGCCCTTGAAGACAAGCTCACATTCCCATTTCTTGTCTTTTTCAGTCATTTCATAAGTTTCTTCTACTTTCAGAGTCGCCATGATTTCGCCGTTGCGCACAAGGGCGACATCCTGACCGCTTTTGAGATTTTTCGCGTCAGCGGCGGAAACATCAAGGGTGACAGGCACTGGCCAGAACGTGCCGTCGGTAAGCACCATTTTTTCACACACGCTTTTCCAGTCAGCTTTGTTCATAAAGCCGTTCAGCGGCGAAAAACCGCCGATGCCCATCATAATCAAATCGCCTTTGGCTCGTGAAGAAATCTCGATCCGCTTCAGTCCGGCGGCCTTTTTCTTTTCGTCCTCCAGCGCCTTGCCTTCCAGAAGGCAGCATACCAGACCTTTTCCGCCATGAGCGGGCACCAGTTTGGACATGATTGAATCCTCCAGGTTAATGGTTTGACGTTGCCTCACCATGCCGGTCCGCGGGGAGCAGGCGGGCAGCGGGAAAGACTATTCCGACGAGTATCCTGTGAATAATCGAACAAAAAGTCAACCGCCTTTTGGAAATTTTCAGACTAAATTCCATCAAAAGGTCTAAGGTCTAAAAAGGCACTTCGTCCATATTGGCGGTTTCTGAAGGGAAGGCCGGCCCCATGTCTTCCGGTGCGGCGTCGGGCTGCTGATTGCCTCCCGGACGCGCGCCCTGAGGCCGGGCAGACGCGCCCTGAGCCTGACCGGCGTGGTCGTCTTCAAAGCCGCCGCGTGGGGAATCGCCCTTGCGGTCCAAAAACCGGACGCGTTGTGCCTTGATTTCCGTGGTGTATTTGTCCTGGCCGCTTTGATCCTGCCATTTGCGCGTTTGCAGCGAGCCTTCCACATAGACGAGACTGCCCTTTGAGAGAAAATTGGCGCAGGATTCAGCCTGACGCTGAAAAACGACGACACGGTGCCATTCCGTGCGTTCCACCTTGTTGCCTTCGCGATCCGTGTAAGATTCGTCCGTGGCGACATTCAGGGTTGTGACCGGCGATCCGCTCTGTGCATAGCGCAGTTCCGGGTCGCGGCCAAGGCGGCCGATGATCATGGCTTTATTCAACATGGCAGAACTCCTGCATTAAAGGTGAAGAAATTTTCAGGCCACAATGGACTTTTCCAACTGATCAAGCGTGTCTTCCAGCTGATCGCTCAGCGCGTTGGCCTCACGGGGCTGCCAGTTTGCAAGGGCTTCCTCAAGGGCTTTTTTCAATCCGGCGGCCCGGCGGATTCCTTCGCCCATGGCCTTTTTGCGGGCGCGGGACCATTGCATGAACACAAGACCTTCATTCAGAGCACGCACCATTTCAAGTACGCCGTGTCCTTCGTGTTTTATGGGCACGCTGAAAGCAAGCTCCGACAGCTTCGGCCACATCTCTTCCATGAGGTCTTTGTTCCAGGTGACGGCGCTGACGCGGATCTGCAATGCTTTTCCCATGGCTGTGTTCCTGTTTTTTGAGGTAATCAGGAGGGTTCCGTCCATTCTGTCTGCACGCGCATGATCATCTCCTGAACAAGCTGCAGATGATCCTTCGGGCAAACGCCGATCAGCGGCGATCCCACATCCATATTTTCGTTGTATTTGAAATAGACCTCATAGATGACGCCGTCCGGCCCGGCATAGTTCAGGGGGGCCTCACGCTTCATGCGCGACATGATGAAGAGCTCCATACCGTCGCGAACAGTGACTGAATGCGTGTCGGCGGCGCGAATTTTTTTGTCCGCCTCAGGCGTCAGGTAGTATTTGGCCCGTTCAGGAGCACGGAAGAGATACAGGGCTTTTTGCAGAATGATCCTCTGCACTTCATCACGGGTGAGCATATGGCGCAGGACGACAAGCGGAGTGCCGGCTTCTACGTACTGACCTTCCAGATTTTTGTGCACAAGGCTTATTTCGCCTTTTTCCGGAGCGCGAACCGGTTTTGGGTTGTGTTCGCGTTCCAGCGTGGCCAGCAGGACGCCGGGCTTCTCCTTCCATTGCCCCTGCCGGCCGAGAACGACATCGCCCTGTTTTATGTCGGCAAAGGTGATTCTGCCGGTGTGGGGAGCGGCAATGACAATTTCACGATACGGTGAGGCCTTGATTGCGTCCAGCAGTTTGGAGATGTCGAACATGCCTGTCACCTGTAATACAGGTTCCTCCCGCCGATGGTCAGCAGCGCCTGTTTAAGATTTGCCTTGATTTGTCTTCTGTCCCAGATTGCCTGTATGTGTCCTCGTGAGAGAGCGCGGTAGGAGCGGTGGTATTTGGGCGGAATGTCCATGCCTGTGGTTTCTTTGATGACGCCGGGGCCGGCAAAGCCGATATTGGAGGAGCGCACCGCAAACTGATAGGGAGAACAGCCGAGAAAGCTGGCGACCGGCCCGGCAAAGGAATTGGTGTCGTAGAGCACCATGTACAGGCCGCCTGTTTCGATATAGCGGCGCACGGCCACAGTGCAGCGGGGCATCTGTATCACGCCGTGGGTGCCTTCCTGTATGCGTATGCCCGCTGTGCCGTGTACATACGCGAGAAAAGGGTAACGTTTTTTCGCGGCTCTGGTTGCTGCTTCAACAAATTTATAGCCTTCCGCGGCTCCCACGGAGCCTCCGCGAAATGTCCCCATGAGCATGGCAACGACCATTTTTATATTGTCGATGCGCGCCTCAAAGGTCACGCAGCCGCTTTTGGTGCCGGTTTTTGCCTTGGCTTGCGCGATTCGTTCTGAAAAACCCGGGAAATCCAAAGGATTGCCCGCTTCAATTTCGCTGTTGAATTCAAAGACCGACCTGGGGTCAAAAACATTTTTAACATACCATTCAGGTTCCATGGGGAAGTGATAGCCGCAATGGGTGCACACGCCGGCAAATTCGGCAAAGAGATCCGGCCCCCAGAGATCCAGACAGCCGTAAGATTCACTGTTGGGACATGTCAGCGTGCGGTCAATTTTATAGCGGGGGGAAATATAATTCCACTGGCGGCCGCGGGAATCGCCCTGCCAGAGCGACAGGGCGGTCAGTTCTTTTGCCTTGTTGTCCATACGGCCCGGCAGGTTGCTGGTGAGCTTCCGCAAGGGGGCCAGCAGACGTTTTTTGAACATTTCAAATTCATTGTTGATTTCTTCCATAAGCGTGCTGATCTGACGCTGGTGTTTGTGGTAAAAATCATATTTGAAGCTGAGCCAGGGGGTGGAAATCCAGTCCAGGAAAGCGACGGCAGATTTTTTTACAAAGGGGCGTCTGTCGCGGGCCGCCTGACGCGAAAGTCTCAAAAATTTTTCCTGACGGTGGTGCAGCATCCGCGCTTTTGCCGCTTTTGTGAGCCCCCAGCGGATGTGCAGGTCGTCGAGATCAGCTTCAGGTTTGCGGTGGCGTGCGAGGGCCAGACCGCGAAGAACAGGAGTTTTTCTTGTGGAGATGATGACTTCGTCCGTGGCTCTGATAATCTCCTGCCGCAGGGAGCGGAAAAAGTTGAAATGCCAGGGACGCGCGCCGAGGGGGGGTTCCTGCACTATACGGTCAATGTAGCCGAATTTCAGATTGTCCCGCGCCATGATTTTGAGATTGGCCGCGCAGTGTTCAATCAGTTCGGGCGTGGCGCGCTCTCCGTTTTTGAGCCGGCCTTCAATAGCCGCTGCTCCTTCAGGGGAAATGACGGAATAATAGCCGTGGGACAGCATCAAACGTCTGTCCGCCAGGCCTATGGCCTCGGCGCCGCCTGATCCGCCCTCGGAAATGACGGCCACCACCGGTACGCGCAGCCCCGCCATCTGATAAAGATTGCGGGCGATCTGCTGGGCCGCGCCGGGATAGTCTTCAACAGGATAGGAGCCCGGAGTGAAAATATATGTATGGACGGGGATGCCTTCTGTTTCGGCAACTTTCATAAATTGCAGGGCCTTGGCGTTGCCCCAGGGCTTGACTGACCCGCCGTTGCGAAATTCCGCGCCGTGTCCTTTTTCCTGGCCGATAACCATGACGGACTGCATGTAGATTTTTTTGCCGCGGCGGCGGGTAATCACCGCGCGGGCAATGAGCATGCTGGGATCGAGGCTGTGCTCGTCCTGACCGCCCACTTCCGTAAAATTGTCGTAGACGTTTTCCAGAATATCACGCAGACAGACGCGTTGCGGGTGGCGCACAATGCGCACGCGATCCATGGGCGTTATGGCGCTTTCGAGGCGCCGTTCCACATAGGCGAACATGTCTTCAATGGTCGCGAGTTCCGCATACGGGTCTTCACAGGAGCCCGCATGGGCGTTCGCGTCGAAAGCCGCAAGCTTTTCTTCCAGCATGGCCGTATTGTTCCTGTGCCTGCCGGCAAAAATGTCGCCGAGATAGGTCAGTCTGTCGCGCAGGCTCTGCAGCCGTTTTTCGATATTGTTGTCCATGTCTAGGCGCGTCGGTTATTTTGATGTTTTCATGTCAAACAACAGCGCATGTTTCGTTGTCCGGGCGTGGCGCTCAAAAATGCAGAATACGTTCAGTGTTGGCCTTCAGAAAAGCCGCATTGGATTTCAGGCTCTCGCCGGCGCTGTTCCGGCCTGTCAGCCGCAATGAGTCAAGAAAGGCCGTTCCCCGTGTTTTTGCCTCTGAGATGTCCTTGCCCCAGACGATGGCCAAAGCCAGATTTGGATCAAATTCTATAGGAATTTCATATGGTTTTGTATTCGACACATGTGTCAGCATGGTCAGCCAGGGGGCGTCTTCCCAGTGGAAGTGTTCGATCCGGCCAACCCAGGGCGTGAAATTGTTGTCCGGGTCTTCCGCGATCAGCCGGTATTCAATGCAGACTCCTTCAAAGCCTATGTCGTTCTGACTGTATCCCAGGGGTTGTCCCAGGCCAAGACGTATCTGTTCGGCTATCAGGTCAACGCCGTCATTTCCTTTTATCCGGGCAATGCGGGCAGAGACGCCGTTTTCCACCTGGATGCGGGTGTTGACTTCCATAAGGAAGGGTTCGCCTTTGCGCGTGACGATCCATTCCCACGTGCCCACGTTGTCGTAGCCGACCTTGCGGGCCATGGCCAGCGAATAGTCCACAATATCCGTGAGCAGTTTTTTTGCGTTAAACGTATATTCCAGAGTTTCGGACGCAAAACCCGGCGCGACCTCAATACGTTTCTGCAGCCCCGAGGACTGTATGGAGCAGTTGCGCGTGCCGAAATGCACGGGGTTCTGACCTGTGCGGTCTGAAACAATCTGGACTTCCAGATGGTTGAAATCCGTGACCCTTTGTTCGATAAGTACGCCTTCATCCTTGAACTGGCGCAGGGCGTAGTTGCGGATACGTCGGTACACCGAGCGGAACAGATCGGGGTCATACACTTCCTCAATGCCCATGCCGCCGCCGCCGGCCGACGCTTTGACGAGCACGAGCGGGCGTTTGAGGCCCTGCTGTTCTTGAAATTCGAAGATCGTCTTGGCAATGCGTTCGGCTTCCATTTCATCATAAATAGGCCTGTCCGAACCGGGCACGGTAGGCACATTCAGGCTGCGGGCCAGACGTTTGGTATTGATTTTATCACCCAGTTCGCGGATGATTTTCCAGGAAGGTCCGATAAAGATCATTGTTCTGTCGCGTTTTGCCACACGGCGTGCAAAGCGGAAATCCTCCGCAAAAAAACCGTAGCCCGGGTGCACGGCCGTGCAGCCCGCCTCGTCGGCCACAGACATCAGTTCATTGGCGTCGTGATAAGAAGAGACGCGGAAGAGGCTTTTTTCGCCGCCTTCCCGACTGGCCAGAAGCACATGGCCGGAAGCGGCGTCTTCAGCCGTGTGAACGGCTGTAAAAGGCACGCCGAGCTTGTGGCAGGCGCGCATGATGCGCATGGCGATTTCGCCCCGGTTGGCCACCAGAATTTTGTGATCATTCAAGGGGCGGGTGTTGTGAGTGTTGTCCAGAAGTTTTCCCTGCTTTTAGTCTCGCGCGTCGCACGCTTTCCTGCCGGCCTTGTCGCGCGGCAGCATACGCGTTATAGTGTCCGGCGCGGTTGTGTTTTGACAAAAAGTTTTTTAACCGGTGACGGGCAATATACGCAAAATCCGCAAAAAGTCCAGTTCGCTGTAATCCGGCACTGGCCGACATAAAGGCAATAATACATGCAGCAGAATAATGCACTTCGCAATGTGGCGATTATCGCCCATGTTGATCACGGCAAGACAACCCTGGTAGACGCGATGTTCAGGCAAAGCGGCGTATTTCGCGCCGACCAGCGCGTGGATGAGCGCGTCATGGACAATATGGATCTGGAACGCGAGCGCGGCATCACCATTGCCGCCAAAAATTGTGCCGTAACTTGGAATGGAGTGAAGATAAACATTATCGACACGCCCGGTCACGCGGATTTCGGCGGAGAGGTGGAGCGCGCGCTCTCCATGGCGAGCGGGGCCATTCTGCTGGTGGACGCTTCGGAAGGCCCGCTGCCGCAAACGCGTTTTGTGCTGCGCAAAACCCTGGAGGCCGGTTTGCCCGTGCTGGTTGTGATCAACAAGATTGACCGCAAAGACGCGCGTCCGGCGGAAGTGCTGAACGAAATTTATGATCTTTTTATTGATCTGGACGCCGATGACATGCAGCTGGAATTTCCCGTGCTGTACGCCGTCGGCCGTTCGGGCGTGGCCATGAACGCTTTGGATGCTCCGCAAAAAGACCTGACGCCGCTTTTTGAGGCTATTGTGGAAAAAATTCCCGGTCCGGCGCACGATCCGGCCGAGCCTTTTCAGATGCTTGTGGCGGATATTGATTACTCCGATTATCTGGGGCGGCTTGCCGTCGGCCGGATAATGCACGGCAGCGTGGCGGCCAAAGAGTCTCTTGCCTGCATGCGGGAAGACGGCGCGCTTTTGCCCCTGCGCGTCACCAGGCTGCAGGTTTATGACGGCCCGCAGCTTAAGGATGCGGACGCGGCCGACCCCGGTGATATTGTTGTTCTGGCGGGCATTGAGGATGTGGCCATCGGCGACACCATCTGCACCCGCGACAACCCGCAGGCGTTGCCGCGCATTCGTGTGGACGAGCCCACGGTGGCCATGCGCTTCGGCATCAATACATCGCCGCTCGCCGGTCGCGAGGGCAGGATTGTCCAGAGCCGGGCCATTGGGGAGAGGCTCAATAAAGAAAGCCTTCGCAATGTGGCCATTGCCGTCGAGCAGACAGACGATCGCGATGCCTTTCTCGTGAAGGGGCGGGGCGAGTTTCAGATGGCCATCCTGATCGAAACCATGCGGCGTGAAGGCTTTGAACTTTCGGTGGGCCGCCCGCAGGTGATTTTGAAAAAAGATGAAAACGGCGCCGTGCTTGAGCCCATTGAGCACCTGTATGTTGATTGCGACGAGATGTTTATGGGCGTTGTGACGGAAAAGCTGGCGCAGAAAAAGGGGCGTATGCTCAACTGCGCCAACAGCGGCACGGGCAGGGTGCGTCTGGAGTTTTCCGTTCCGTCGCGCGGGCTCATCAGCTATCGCGATGAATTTTTGACGGATACCAGAGGCACGGGGATAATGAATTCTTGCCTTGAAGGCTATGAGGCATGGCGCGGTGATTTTCCCGTCAGGTTTTCCGGTTCCATTGTCGCGGACAGGGCGGGCGCGGCTGTGGCTTATGCGCTGTTTAATTTGGAACCGCGCGGCGTTCTTTTTGCGGCGCCGGGCGACTTTGTTTACGAAGGCATGATTGTGGGCGAGCACAATCGTGACAATGATATTGACGTGAACCCCACAAAGGAAAAAAAATTGACCAATTTGCGCGTGGCCGGCAAGGATGAAAACGTGGTTCTGACGCCGATAAAAAAAATGACGCTGGAACACGCGCTGCATTTTGTGCGTGAAGACGAGCTTGTTGAGGTGACGCCGAAATCCGTTCGTCTGCGCAAGGCCGAGCTTTCCGCCCACAAGCGCTATCAGGCGGCCGGTGCCAAGCGGAAGTCCTGAGCCGCCCAGGCCTGTCACGGCTGTTTTTTTGCGGCTTCAGATCCAGGAGGAAATAATGCCTTGCATGCCCTGTCGGCCGTATGGCGTTTACGCTGTTCTGGCGTTGCTGCATATGTTTTTGGCGTCGCCGCTGCAGGCGTCTGTGCCGGAAAGCGCGGTAAAGCCCCTGCGTGCTGCTCTGCTCCTGGAACACGACGGGGGCGACTGGGCAGGACTGCTGCGCGCTGGCCTTGTCCAGGCTGGGCGTAAATTTTCCGTAACTGTCGAAGTAATGTCGGAATCGCTTGCGGAGGAACAGGAGACGCTGTTTCACAGGGCCGCGCGCGAGTTTGATCTGGTGATCGTCGCATCTGACCGCTTTCACGAAATTTTGCGCAACAATGCCGCCAATTATCGCAAAACGCTTTTTGGCTGCGTGGACGCCGGCGTGCGCGCGCCGAACATCATGTCCGTGACGTTTGCCGACGAGCAGGCGGCCTGTCTCGCCGGGGCGGCGGCGGCCATGCTGACCGTGCAGACAGGCCTGCCCGGCGTCAACAGCAAAAAAGTTCTGGGCTGGCTTGCCGGGGAGGATGTTCCGGCCATGCGTTCTCTTATAAACGGCTTTACGGATGGCGCGCGGCTGATTGATCCTGAAATGCGGGTGATTAACGCATTTTCCGGTTCTTTCAGCAGCCGTGGACGAGCGCGGGAAGAGACGCAGCGCCTGCTTGACGCGGGCTGCGATGTGCTGGTGCTGGCCGCCGGCACAGGCAATGCGGAAGCTCTTTCTCTCGCCGGCGGGCAAGGCTGTTATCTTGTCGGCATGGATGAAAACCGGGACGCGCTGCTGCCCGGCCGCGTGCTGACGTCCATTGTAAAACGGGCGGACAGGGCCGTGTACGACATTGTATCCGCCGCCGCGTCCGGGCGTTTCAGGGGCAAGGAAATCATTGTTTATGATCTTGCGAACAACGGCGTGGGGATTACGGATATGGCGCGCTTTAAAGCGTCCGCCGGCCGGAATTTTCCCGATGATATGGACCGTCGCCTTGCCGAATTGAGAAAAGAGCTTGTGAGCGGCGGCATTCAGATAAAATCGCTTCGGGCGAGAACATTGTGTGACTGTTTATAAGGCGAAAGACTCACCGCCGAAAGCGCCTTGCGGAAAAATGCGCTCTGTGGCATTATAACATGTTGTAGAATTGAGAACTCAGGATATAATATGCCGGTATTGGAGTCTTATAAAGGCAGCGCGCCGCAAACCGAAGCCGCGTGCCCGTCGGGTGAAATTTCTGTCAGCGAGCCGGAAGGATCCCTGCCCGCCGTTGCCATGGGTGATCTGTCGGCAACCATGCGGGCGGCTTGCGCGCGGGCCGGCTGGCAAAGCCTGATGCCCGTGCAGTCACTGGCGTTGCCTTATCTGCTGGAAGGCCGCGACATCATGGTGCAGTCGCGTACGGGCAGCGGCAAAACCGGATGTTATCTGCTGCCGTTGCTGCCGCGTCTGTCTGCGGAACTCAAGGCGCCGCAGGCGCTTGTGCTTACTCCCACGCGTGAGCTGGCCATTCAGGTGGCCCGCGAGGCAGCGACGATTTTTGCGGAAACGGGCATACGCACGGCGGCTGTGTATGGCGGCGTCGGGTATCAACAGCAGGCGGACGCTCTACGCGACGGTGCCCAACTGCTTGTGGGCACGCCGGGCCGCGTGTTGGATCATCTGCTGCGCCGCACCATGCATCTTGACGAGTTGCGCGTCATGATTTTTGACGAAGCGGATCGTATGCTCTCCATCGGGTTTTACCCTGACATGAAGGAAGTGCAGCGCTATCTGCCGCGGCGGCGCGTGCACACCTGCCTGTTCTCCGCCACCTATCCGCCGCATGTTCTCAAACTGGCGGCTGAATTTATGAAGACGCCCTCCATGCTCTCCCTTTCGCACAAACAGGTGCATGTGGCTGAAGTGCAGCACCTTTTTTGCGAAGTAAAGTCCATGGACAAAGACAGGGCGTTGGTGCGTTTGTTGGAGACGGAAAATCCGGCCCAGGCCATTATTTTTTGCAACACCAAGGCCAATGTGCACTATGTGACAGGTGTGCTTCAAGGCTTTGGCTACAGTGCTGAGGAGCTTTCCTCGGATCTTTCGCAAAGCCGGCGCGAGGCGGTGCTGAACAAAATACGCGCAGGGCGGCTGCAGTTTCTGACGGCGACGGACGTAGCCGCGCGGGGCATAGACATACCTGCGATTTCGCATGTTTTTCTCTATGAGCCGCCCGAAGATCATGAAAGCTATATCCACCGTGCCGGGCGTACCGGCCGCGCCGGAGCCGCCGGGACGGTGATTTCGCTTGTGGATGTGATGCAGCGTATGGAACTGAAGCGCATAGCAGGGCATTACGGCATTGCGCTTACGGCGTTGCCCCCACCCACGGACGAAGATGTGGCCGTTGTTGTCGGCGCGCGTTTGACAGCCATTTTGGAGACGCGCTTCCGTAAACTTACAGGCCTTGAGCGACTGCGCGCGGCACGGTATGCCGCACTGGCGCGTGAGCTTGCGCGCGGGAACGATGAGGAAGACAATGCGCCTCTGCTGGCCATGCTTCTGGACGCTTTTCACCAGCAAAGCCTTCAGGAAAACCGCTTCCCCGACCAGCAGCCGGCGAGAGCGAAAGAGACTGGTGCGGCGCCGGCCAGACGACGGCGTTCTCGCCGCCGCGCCTGCTGATCAGGCAGAAAGGCGAACAAGCGACATGCAAAACACCGCGGAAATTTTTGACCCGGAGAGCGCGGGCCAGCAGGCTCTGAAAAATTTTGAAGCGCTCCTTGAAGATATGGACTTTACTGTTGAACTGGAGCTTATGGGTATCGGGCGTCTGCAGTTTTTGCTCCGTCGTCAGATGCTGCTGGAATGGAGAGGGTTGTACATGGCTCTTTGGCGTCTGGCGCTTGACAAATCCTTCCCTCAGGACGCAGGGCGCATATTTGACGCGTTTGTGCGCGATTACAGCGCCGCGCATCCTGACAAGCAAAGCGCCGCAGGTCTTGTGCGCGCTGGCGAGTACTGGGGTATGCTCGCGCCTGCCGGCGAGGCTGATTTCAGCCACGCGGCGCGGCATCTGGTTTCTTTTTTCAGCAAAGACGCCAAAGAATTGCGCAGTATGAGACTGAAACTCGCGCTGCACATCCGCAAGACATATAAAAGCATTTTTGACAGGCTGTTATAGCCCGGCGTTTATTTCTTCATCCGGGTGGATGTATGTATTATACAATATGACAGTCCTTGCCTGCCCATGCTGATTGCATCCTCTCTGGAAGCTCTGCCCTCCTTTTCCGGCGTCGGCGTCACCATCGGCAATTTTGACGGCGTCCATATCGGGCATCAGACGCTTGTACGCCGCACGCTCGACATTTGCCGTGAGGACGGCCTGCATTGTGTACTCATAACATTTACGCCGCATCCGCGCAGCGTGATCGCTCCGCGCAGGCATGTGCCCCTGGGCAGTCGCGCGCGGTGCATGGAACTTCTGGCTGGACTTGGCGTGAAAACAGTGCTGGAGTTGTCTTTTACGCGGGAACTGGCGAACATGTCGCCTGAAGAATTCGCGCGCCGGTGGCTTGTGCCGCTGTCTGTCCGCCGCCTTGCCGTAGGGTATGATTTTTCTTTCGGCAAAAACCGCTGCGGCTCCTTTGATGTGCTGCGCTCTCTGGGCCTGGATTTGGGTTTTCTTGTGGAACAGTTGCCGCCGGTCATTCTGGACGGGGCCGTTGTCAGCTCTACGCGTTTGCGCGACATGATAGGCAGGGGCGATGTGCGGGGAGCCGCGCGCCTGCTGGGGCGTTTTTACGGTTTTTCCGGAGAGGTGACGCACGGCGCGGGGCGCGGGGGGGGGCTCGGTTTCCCCACAGCCAATCTGACGAGGCCTGACGTGCTGCTGCCGGCTTGTGGCGTATACGCGGCCTTTTTATGGGTGGGCACGCAGAGGTTCAAGGCTGTGACCAATGTTGGCCGTCGTCCCACGTTTGGCGGCGGTGACGTAATTGTGGAAAGTTTTTTGCCGGATGCTTCTGAAAACCTCTACGGGCAATGCGTTCGTCTGGAGTTTGTGGCCCGCTTGCGCGACGAGCGCCATTTTGGTTCGGCTCAGGCTCTCAAGCAACAAATTGACCGCGATGTCGGCACCGCGCGCGCCTTGCTGGAATCCGCGGCGTTGCGCTGACGAGCGGGACAATCGCGTCTGCCGCTTATCAGGCTTGGCTTTTGTCGGCAGGCCGGGTATACTGTGACCATGACTGAAAAAAGTCGTCATATCAAGCTGTTGTCTCCAGAATTGCGCAATCAGATCGCTGCCGGCGAAGTGGTGGACAGGCCTGCCGGCGCTTTGAAAGAGCTTGTTGAAAACTGTCTGGACGCCGCCGCCGGACACATTGTCGTCACGCTGGAAAACGGCGGGCAAAGCCGCATCTGCGTGCAGGACGACGGTTGCGGCATTCCCGCCGCGGAACTTGAGCTTGCCGTTACACGCCATGCTACAAGCAAAATTGCAAGCATGGACGATCTGGAACGCGTCTCTTCCTATGGGTTTCGGGGCGAGGCCCTGCCGAGCATTGCCTCTGTCTCCCGTTTCAAAATCACTTCCGCCGTGCATGAAGCCGACGGTCTCGGCACGGCCCACTCTGTTGAAGTGGAACACGGACGGCTTGTGGCGTCAGGCCCCGCGGCGCTGCATCAGGGCACTGTTGTGGAAGTGCGCGATCTTTTTGCAAATGTGCCGGCACGCCTTAAATTTTTAAAAAGTCCATCCACAGAGTTCAAGCGCGCTCAAGAGTGGCTTGCCCGTCTGGCTCTAGCCCGGACAGATGTGGGTTTTGTTTTGCGTGCGGGCGAGAGAGAAGTTCTGCGTTTTACGGCGGGGCAGACCCTGCGTGACCGCCTTGCCCTGCTCTGGCCGGCGCTGGTTGTGAACGCCCTGTGTCCCTTTGACGCGCAGCGCCACGGCATACGCGTGCATGGTCTTGCCGCGCCGCCGCATGCGAGCCAGCTCCGCGGGGATCGCATTTTTCTGTATGTCAACGGCCGTCCGGTGGCGGATAAGGGCCTTTCCGCAGCCGTGCGAGAAGCCTATAAAGGGCGATTGACCAGCCGTGATTACCCGCAGACAGCCCTTTTTGTGGAGATTGATCCGCGTGAGGTGGATGTGAATGTGCATCCGGCCAAGTCTGAAGTGCGTTTTCGTGACAGCTCCGCTGTTTTTTCCGCAACGCTGCACGCGTTGCAAAGTGTGGCGATGCCTTCCGTTGCGGTTTCTGACGGGCTGAGCGCGGATCTGCCCGCGCAGGGCGCTGCCGTGAACGCCGCCCCGTCCCGCCCCCAGGGTTTTTGGGGCAGTATTGATAATCCCCCGTTGCTGCCCCGCAGGGAAAGCGCCAAAACGCAGGACGCGTATCTGCCCTCTGTTGACGCGCCGTCCTTCTGTGAGGCTGTTTCCGAGACAGCCGCCGCCTATGGGCTTGCGGCTGCGGAACACCGTGGCGAAACGCTCGCCCCCCGCGCCGAAGGCGCCGCCCCGGTCGCTCCGCCGGACGAAACAACGGCGCCGCAACGCGGTCGGCCGCAGGTGGGTTCATTCTGTTATCTGGGGCAGGTGGCGGATACGTATCTTGTGCTGCGTGACGCCGTCGGCGCTTTGCTGCTTGTGGACCAGCATGCGGCGCACGAACGCGTGCTGTACGAACGCGCGAAGCAGCATGTTTTTTCCGGCAAGGGACGGCGTCTTGCGCTGCCGTTCAATCTGCCCCTGCACCCGGCGGAAAAAGAGCGTCTGTACGAGATCGGCGACCGTTTCAAGTCTCTGGGTTTTGAACTGGAATGCGCAGACGCCGTTCTTGTTGTTCTGTCAACGCCGCCGACGCTTTCGCGCGCCGTCGCCGGCGAGTTTTTGCGCGAGGCGCTTGCCGGGCGCAAGGACGATCTCGCGTCTGTGTTTATTTCTCTGTCGTGCAAGGGGGCTGTCAAGGCCGGGCAGCGCCTGACGGACGACGAAGCGGCGGAACTTGTGCGGCAGTGGCTTGCCTCGCCGGAAAAAGAATACTGTCCGCACGGGCGGCCCTGTGTGCTGCGCCGGGACGCGACGGATCTGGAAAAACTGTTCAAGCGCCGGCAGTGACCGTGAAACAGCCATATCGCAAAATCGTCCATGAAGCGACGGTCCTTTAATACAGTTTTTTTGCAACTATG
>JAISKZ010000051.1 GCA_031260725.1 Desulfovibrio sp.
GGAATCTCCCCGATCCACTCAATCCCACTGTCTTTCATCGCCCTCATTTGCCGAACACCTCCGTAAGAGCGCCGTCCAGTTCCTTTTCAATCTCCAGAATTTCCGCCATAATCTCCGCAGACGGCTTCGGGGCTTCATACTTGTAAAAATAGCGGGTAAACGGGATTTCGTAGCCTACTTTTATCTTGCTCTCGTCAATCCAGGCATCCGGCGCAAACGGCAGTACCTCGCGCTTGAAATACTCGCCTATGTCTTCCTTGAGAGGCACATTTTCCGTGTCCCGCAATCCAGTATCCGGCTGCGGTTTGCCTTTCTTCAATATGGGGTTGCCGTGCGCGTCCCGCAGGGGGCGTTCAACAGTAATCTTGGAAAAGCCAAAATCCTCTGTGTCGAAAATCTTGCTGATTTCATTTTCCTGAAAGGCTCCATACACACGGGTGATTTCATCAACAGCCGACTGCGGAATATCATTGCGTTTGCTGCCAAGGGCTTTGCGGCGTTTCTCGTACAGGCCGTTGGCGTTGATAAGCTGCACCTTGCCTTTACGCGCTGCCGGTTTTTTGTTGGACAGCACCCAGATGTAAGTTGCAATGCCGGTGTTGTAAAAAATGTCGTTCGGCAGGGCTATAACAGCTTCCAGCAAGTCCTTTTCCAGGATGTACTTACGGATTTCCGAAGGGCCGCTTCCAGCATCTCCAGTAAAAAGCGGAGAGCCGTTGTGGATAATGGCAACTCGTGAGCCGCCTGACTTCATCTTGGCAACCGCGGTTTGCAGAAAAAGCATTTGTCCGTCAGAGGCGGAGGGAAGTCCGGCACCAAAACGACCGGCAAAACCAAGACGGGATTCTTTCTCAACAGCGCCTTTTTCGTTTTTCCACTCGCGCCCAAAAGGAGGATTGGACAGGATGTAGTCAAAGCCCCGTCCGGCAAACTTATCATCGGACAGGGTGTTGCCGTCCTTGATGTAGTCGGCGTTGCTGCCCTTGATGAGCATATCAGCCTTGCAGATGGCAAAAGTCTGGTCGTTGAGTTCCTGCCCGAAACAGAGCAGTTCAGCCCCTGCGTTCAACCTGCGCAGATAATCTTCCGCTACCGAAAGCATGCCGCCTGTACCACAGGCCGGGTCATAGAGGGTCTTGGCTATATTTGCGCCGGACAATATGGCGTTATCATCAAGAAACAGGATGTTGACCATCAGTTCTATGACTTCACGAGGAGTGTAGTGCTGCCCGGCATCTTCATTATGCGCTTCTGAAAAACGCCGGATTATCTCCTCAAACACATAGCCCATCTCGAGATTGGAGATTTTATCAGGGTGGAAATTGGCCCACGGCTGGGTAAATTCCTTGAGGACAATATACAGGATGTCCTTGACCGCCATTGTGGATATATGACCGTCAAATTTGAACTTCTCAATAATATCCCGCACATTCTGTGAAAAACCAGCGAGATAGTCGCGGAAGTTGGCTTCAATATTGTTGGGGTCATCAAGCAGTTTTTCAAAGGTAAACTTGCTGACGTTGTAAAAGGAGAAGCCGGAGGCCTTACGAAGCAGCACATCTTTCATGGCGACATGCTTTGCTTCGGCATCCTTTGCGCGCACAGCGTCTCTGGTGTCCGCAAGCACACAGTCAAAACGGCGAATGACAGTGAGCGGCAATATCACTTCACCGTATTCATGCGGTTTGTAAACACCCGTCAGCTTGTCGGCGATGGCCCAGATCAGGTTTGCTTTTTCATTGATGTTCGCGCCAAGGCTCATTCGTGTTTTCTCGCCATGTGTTAATAAATTTATCATGGAAATTTCTACTTCAGATTGCTGCTTTTTTTCGGGGGGGATTACCATGCCCCCAACTAATTTTGCCGTCTGCTGTTTGCCAGACTGAAGACAGCTTCCGCAATGCCTTTGCTGTGCAATCCCAGCATCTCACGCAGCTGTAATTGCGTGCCGTGCCCGACAAATGTGTCCGGCAGTCCAAGGCGCTGAATGCAGTGACCGCGCAGCAGCCCGTGATCGTTCAAAAACTCCAGCACAGAGGAAGAAAATCCGCCAGCCAGTACGCCTTCTTCAACAATAAGTATGCGATCAAAACGCTCTGCTGTCTCAGCCAGTTGTTTTTCCGGCAAAGGCTTGATCCAGACAGGGTCAAAAACAAGTGGGAAGAAACCCAATTTTTTTTCAACAAAATTCGCTGCCTCCAATGCGGGATACACGCGGTTGCCTAACGCGAGTATGGCGATGTTACTGCCCTGCCGCATAATTTCTCCAACGCCGAGCGGCAGTTTTTGCGGTGGCCCGGCAAGCGGCACGCCAAATCCGGCGCCGCGCGGATAGCGCAGGGCGCAAGGAGAGCCCCCATACAGCGCCGTAAACAGGCAATGACGGAGCATGTTCTCATCCCGCGGAGCCAACAGGCGCATTTGCGGGATATGCCGCAGGTAGGCGATATCAAAATAACCGTGATGGGTTGCGCCGTCTTCTCCAACAAGGCCGGCGCGGTCCACGCAGAATGTCACCGGCAGGTTTTGCAGGCAGACGTCATGAACAATCTGATCATACGCGCGCTGTAAAAATGTGGAATATATTGCCACAACAGGCAGACAGCCCTGGCTGGACAGACCCGCAGCAAAAGTGACGGCGTGTTGTTCACAAATGCCGGCATCCACAAAGCGATCAGGGAAATGTTCCTTAAACAAATTTGTGCCGGTGCCCTCGGGCATGGCTGCGGTAATGGCTATAATCCGTTTGTCCTGCTCAGCCAGTTGCACAAGAGTTGTGCTGAAAACATGTGTGAACGACGGCACAGCGTCAGATGAAGGCACAGGCAAACCAGTTTCAGGAGCAAACAAACCGACACCGTGATACTGTGTGGGGTTTGCCTCCGCCGGCGCGTAGCCTTTGCCCTTGTGAGTGCGAACGTGCAAGAGCACAGGCCCGTCCTCCACAGCGGCCGCCATTTGTAAATGTCGCCGCAGTGCAGGAATGTCGTGCCCGTCTACCGGCCCTATATAATTGAAGCGGAATGCTTCGAACAGCATTCCTGGTGTAAAGAAGGATTTAAAACTTGATTCACCCCGTATGGCATAAGTGGCCAGTTTTTGCCCGATTTTTGGGACGGATCGTAAAAATTTCAGTACATCTTTGCGGGTTTGACGTACCCATCTCCTCGAAAGAGTGCGGCTTAAAAAAAGCGACAACGCGCCGACATTGGATGAAATGGACATCGCATTGTCATTAAGCAGTACAATGAGCCGTCTGCCCATATGCCCCGCCAGATTAAGTCCCTCAAAGGCTTCGCCCGCTGTCAGCGCCCCGTCTCCAATAACAGCCACAACATGATGCTTGAGCCCTGCAAGATCCCGCGCAGAAGCCATACCCAGCGCAGCGGAAACAGATGTTGAGGAATGCCCGGTGCCGAAATGATCACACGGGCTTTCAGACATCTTCGGGAAGCCGGATAGCCCGCCGAACAAACGCAGGGTATGAAACGTGTCGGCACGGCCTGTAAGCAGTTTGAAAGCATAGGTTTGATGTCCAACATCCCAGATAAGCTTGTCCCTCTCCATATCAAAAGTCGCGAGCAAGGCCAGTGTGAGTTCCACAACGCCCAGTGACGGCGCCAGATGCCCGCCATTGTGTGAAACGACATTGATGATGCGCTGCCGGACCTCATCTGCCAGATGGAGCATTTGAAGGTCGGTCAGTCCCGGCAACTGTGCGGGGAATGAAAGAGTGTCCAGCAGTGTTCGGTTTGTCGTCTGTGCCATTACTTGGCCCGATTATTGAGATAATCAACCAGAGTCAACAAAAAATCAGCTTTTTGATCGGGAAAGTCCATAAGCGCCGCTTTGGCGGCATCAGACTGTTCGCGGGCAAGCTCACGGCTCTTTTCAAGTCCCAGTAAAACGGGATATGTATTTTTTCCCTTGGCCACATCGCTCCCTGACGGTTTGCCAAGGCTTGCGGTATCCGCAACTACATCCAGAATATCGTCTGTTATCTGAAAAGCGGCGCCCAGCGCCGTCCCGTAACCGTCGATCGCGCGCAATGCCCTTTCGTCAGCGCCGGCCAGCATCGCCCCGCAAACACATGACGCCCGTATCAGCGCCCCGGTTTTCATGGCGTGCATACATTGCAATTCCTGCAAGCTGATTGCGGGCTGTCCGGTATAAATCATATCCCATTCCTGACCGCCTGCCATTCCTGACGAGCCGGCGGCCAGGGCAAAACGGGACAATGCGCTGAGCAGCCTGTCTGAAGCAACAGGTGTTCTGCACATAATGACAAACGCGTCCGTAAGCAGAGCGTCTCCGGCCAAAATAGCGGTAGCTTCATCAAAAGCCTTGTGGTTGGACGGTTTCCCACGCCGCAGGTCGTCGTTGTCCATGGCCGGCAGATCATCGTGAATCAAAGAATATGTGTGTACCATTTCAATTGCCGCAGCAAAGGGCAGCACCATATCAGTCGTACCGCCGCAGAGTAACGCGCAGTTCATACATAATACAGGGCGCAGACGCTTGCCGCCGGCCAGCAGACTGTACAGCATGGATTGCTTAAGCCGGGGGGGCATGGAAAAATCGTCAAGACAGGTTGCAAGATATCCCTCAACATCTGCTGCATACTGCCGCAGTCGGGCTTTCATATCCGGTGTGTCTGTCGTCACTGTTATTCCGTCGTGTCATCAGGCAATGCGGCTGTCAGACTTAAATCCTTTGATTCGCCATCCTGCCAGAGGGCAAGCTCATGGCGGGCTTTTTCCAGCTGCTCCCTGCAAAAATGCGAGCACGCGACGCCTTCCTTATATAAAGCCATACCTTGCTCAAGGGGCAAATCTTCAGTTTCGAGAGATTTGACAATTGCCTGGAGACGCGACATTTTTTTTTCAAAAAGATCTTCTGTTTTCTCAGTCATTTCAATACAACTCCTGAAATTGATGCTATGATCGGCTTAAAACTCAGCGTGGTTTTACCGCGCGGACAACAGCAGTCAGCCGACCGTCTCCCAAGCGCACATCTATTTCCCGGCCCGTCATGGTCTGTTTGATTGAACGCAAAATATCCCCTTCTGAGGTGAACGCAAGAGCATAGCCTCGCACAAGCGGCGCCAAGGGATTGCAGACTCCAAGGGCAAGCGTCAGATAATTATGCATGTTGATACGGTTCTCAAGCAAAGTAGAGATATTTATGCACAGCAAATGTAACTGTACCGCCAAATCAGATTCCGCGTTTGACAGAACGCGCGCAAAGGCCTTGTGCAAAGCCGAAGTCAGCAGATTGAGATGACCTGCGCTCCCCCTAAGTTTTTGAGGGCTTGACGCGCCTTGTCGCGCCGCCTCAAGTTTCTCAAACACATGTTGTTTGCTCATCAACCATTGTCTTGTCGCGCGCTCAAGCGAGAGGGAAATCCCCGCAAGACGTTCCATCAAACGTACATGGTATCGCGCGGGCGACAGCCAGTGCAATGCCTTCTCCTGTTCATGAAGACAGCGTCCGGCGACATTGAGATAGTTTGTCATTGCCTGATGCAAACCGGCATTCGCTTCATCAAGGCGCTGCAGCAGTTCAGCGCGCAACGGCCAGAGCATTTGCGCCGCATGGGAAGGCGTGGCCGCCCGCACATCCGCTGTTAAATCCGTCAGTGTGACATCCACCTCATGCCCGATGCCGACCAGCACTGGAATGCGTGAGTGAAAAACTGCATCGACAACAGATTCCTCATTGAATGCCCATAAGTCCTCCAATGAGCCCCCACCGCGGATCAGTACAGCAACTTGAGCCCAATTCTGTACGTCGGCAAGATGTAATGCTGTAACAATTTCCGATACAGCGGCATCGCCCTGCACCAATGACGGGAAAAGTCGAATTTGCGCCCCGGTGCCGCGGTCTTTGCCTAATCGCAAAAAATCGTGCAGCGCCGCCCCCGAAGGAGATGTGATCAGGGCGATACGCTTAGGATCATACGGTAGTGGGCGTTTGCGTTCAAGCGCAAAATACCCGAGCATGGAAAGCTTGTGCTTGCGTTCTTCGAATGCCTGTGCGAGAAGACCTTGCCCGGCCTCCTGAGCCAATTCAACAATCAACTGGTACTGTCCGCGGGCGGCGTAGACGCTTATGCGTCCGGCGCACAACATAGTCAGGCCGTCACGCAGTATGTCGAAGGGCGCCGGTTTTGGCGCGTCAAAAATTTCGCCCGTCAACGGATCGAATATTTGTCCTTGCCGGACATGGCGTTGTTGATTCAAAAACCAGACACACTGCAATTGGGCATCCTGATCCTTCAGGCTGAAATAAATGTTCCCTGATGGCGGACGCGAAAGATTGCTCACCTCACCACGCACCCAGACGAATGGGAAACGCCCTTCCAGGTTCTTGCTCAACTTTTCTGTAAGCTGCCGCACTGTCAGTATGCTGTCCTGCATATTCAACGAGCCTGCTGTCTCATCTGTAGGCAACTGGAGAAGATGATTGCCGGGCATGCAATGCCTTCCAGCGCTCCCGCACCTGCCTGGCCCATAAAGAAAAATTTTCACGCAAATTCTCTATGACGAGTTCACTGCGTTCACCGCTGCGACGATCTTTGCACTCCACAACACCACGCGCCAGACCTTTATTGCCGAGCACAAGCTGCATAGGCGCGCCGAGCAGATCCGCGTCCTTAAATTTCACACCGGGCCGTTCGTCCCTGTCGTCATACAGCACATCAATATCCATAGCCCGCAGCAAGCTGTATATGTCTTCCGCCGTATCCGTCACCGCGGCGTTATGCGGGTCAAGATTGATCAGAACGCACTCAAAAGGCGCCAGTGGCGGAGGGAACACAATGCCATACCGGTCATGATTCTGTTCTATGGCTGCAGCGGCAATGCGTGACACGCCGATGCCGTAACATCCCATAATCATGAGGCGCTCACTACCGTTCTCATCCAGAAAAGTCGCATGCATCGCTTCGCTGTATTTCAGCCCGAGCATAAAAGCATGCCCCACTTCAATGCCCTTAGTGAACGCTATCTTGCCGCCACAGCGCGGGCAGATATCTTTCGTCGTTATGGCGCGCAAATCCGCAAAGGCCGTAACTTGAACATCGCGTCGCAGATCAACATGCGTATTGTGGAAGTCTGCTTCATTTGCGCCTGTTATGTAGTCAGTGGCCTCTTGTAATTCCAGATCAGCATAAATCGGCAAATTCAACCCAACAGGCCCTGCAAAACCACAAGACGCTTTTGTAACTTTTTGCGCAATATCAGGATCTGCCAGATGTATAGCTTTTGCATCAAGCAGATTTTTGAGTTTTATCTCATTGGCTTCACGGTCGCCACGCACCAGCACCGCCACCGGCGTGTTATCGACAATAAAAATGAGGGTCTTGATAATTTTTGCGGGCGGCACGTTAAGCAGCGCAGCGACATCCGCCACGGTGCGCGCGCCGGGCGTTCCTGTTTTTTCACACGGCAGGCAACCGCCCTGAACGGTCTCTCCCCGCCAGACAGCCTCGGCACGTTCCACATTTGCCGCATAATCACAACTGTGACAAAAAGCGATTGTGTCTTCGCCTGTGTCCGCAATCACCATAAATTCATGGGAAAAATTACCACCGATGGAGCCGCTGTCAGCCTCTACCGCTCTGAATTTAAGGCCCAGACGCTTAAAAATCCTCATGTAGGCCTCAAGCATGTTCTTGTAACTGCTTTCCGCTCCAGCGGCGTCCGCGTCAAAGGAATAGGCGTCTTTCATGATAAATTCACGCCCCCGCATCAGGCCGAATCGTGGACGGATTTCGTCACGAAATTTTGTTTGGATCTGATAGAGACGGATGGGCAATTGCCGGTAGGAGCGTACCTCACCGCGCACCATGTCGGTTATCACTTCTTCATGTGTAGGGCCTAGGCAGCACTCCCGCTCATTGCGGTCTTTGAAACGCAACAGTTCCTTGCCGTAATATTCCCAACGGCCTGTTTCTTTCCAGAGGTCAGCCGGCTGAACCATGGGCATCAGCAATTCCTGAAAAGCGGCGGCATTCATTTCCTCACGCACGATTGCTGAAATTTTATTCAGAATTTTAAGTCCCAACGGCAGGTAAATATAGATGCCTGATGTCAGCCGACGCATCATGCCTGCCCGGAGCAAGAGCTTATGGCTTATAACTTCCGCATCAGATGGCGATTCCTTGAGGGTCGGGATATAACAGGAGCTATAGCGCATGACTGTTGTCCTTCTGTTCATTCAACAGAGTTTGTAGTTCTTCCATAAAAGCGCCCAGCAAGGCGTCTTGCCCCCTGGCTGAACGTATTACCCTGCCTTTACGAAAAATGATGCCTTTGTCACGACCGCCGGCAAGACCAAGATCCGCTTCTCGCGCTTCTCCGGGACCGTTGACAACACAGCCCATAACAGCCACCTTGATAGACGCTGTCGATTTGGCAAGGCAGTCCTCAACGGCGCGCGCAAGCGCAAAAAGGTCAATTTCTGTTCTGCCGCAGGTAGGGCAGGAAATAATTTCCGGGCCTCGCGATCTGAGGCCGAGCGAGCGCAAAATTTCCCAGGCGGCTATGATTTCCGCAGTCGGATCAGCCGTCAACGAAACCCGCAATGTATCGCCTATGCCTTCGTACAGCAGGATTCCCAAACCAACAGCAGATTTGACAGCACCGCGCAACAGGCCGCCTGCTCCTGTAATGCCGATGTGCAGAGGGTAGTCACACGATTTGGCCAGAAGACGATACGCGGCAATAGTATCTGTCACAGAGGATGATTTGATCGAAATTTTGATTTCATAAAAACCGCGCGCTTCCAGCAAATGGACATGCCTGAGCGCGCTTTGCACCAAGGCCTCCGGGCGTGGTCTGCCGTATTTGCGCATCAGTGATTTTTCCAGAGAGCCGGAATTGACGCCCACACGAATAACGGCTTTATGCGCTTTGGCCGCGTCTATAACCTTGAATATCTGCGCCTTGGTACCGATATTGCCCGGATTGATGCGTATTCCCTCTACGCCGGTTTCCACAGCGGCGACCGCAAGGCGATAATCAAAATGGATATCTGCTATGATCGGCAGCACAACCTTTTGACGAATGTGAGCAAGCGCCGCTATGGCGGCATTGTCGGGCACCGCCAGACGCACGGCTTCACAGCCGAAAGCCTGCAGTCGTTCAATCTGGGCCAAGGTGGACGGCACATCTCTGGTGTCTGTATTTGTCATGCTCTGTACCATGACAGGCGCGCCGCCCCCCACAGCCAGACTGCCGAAATGAATGGCGCGGTTTTTTATTGTACGCATAATTCCTGCCTCAACAGATAGTTACAGGCAACCAGTTCAATATGCATAAGCTATTATCAAGCGCAAGCCAAGCGCATATCTCCAATATGCTCCCGGAACATGTGCTAGTTGCTTACAATCATATTGCTTGCGTTACGAGCTGTGAGCTTTGCGTCTTGCATTTGATGCGTTTTACTATTATAGACGATTTCATGTCGCTAAGCATAGGTATTGTCGGTTTGCCCAACGTTGGCAAGTCCACCCTGTTCAACGCACTCACCAAGGCTCAAAACGCTCAGGCAGCAAACTATCCCTTCTGCACCATTGAACCCAACAGGGCCACAGTGGCGGTGCCTGACGCACGCGTGGACGCTTTAACAGCCAAAGTGCTCCCTAAAAAAACAATTTACGCCGGCGTTGATTTTATAGATATTGCCGGTCTTGTGCGCGGAGCGAGCAAAGGGGAAGGCCTTGGCAACAAATTTTTGGCAACAATCCGTGAATGCTCGGCAATCGTTCATGTTGTGCGCTGCTTTCAGGATGACAACATAACCCATGTCGATGGTGCAGTTAATCCTCTGCGCGATGTGGAGACTACTGAAACAGAGCTGCTGCTGGCCGATTTGCAGAGCGTAGAAAGGCGTCTTGAAAAATTGCAAAAACTTGCAAAAGCCGGCAAGGACGCCAGGATAACAGCTGACATGATGCAGGGCCTGTTGTCCTTTTTAAATGAAGGCAACCCTGCTGGCAATTTTGTGCTGCCAGACAATGAGTTTTTCTTGTCTTCCTGGCGCGAATTGGGGCTTATTACCGCGAAACCTGTTATTTATTGCGCCAATATTGATGAACCATCCATTGCTGACGGCAACGCTTTTGTAGAAACGCTGAGGACATTTGCTGCAGAACGTGACGCCGGTTTTGCCTGTATCTGCGCAAAACTCGAAGAAGAACTTCAAGGAATGCCCGAGGACGAACAAAAGGAAATACTGGCTTCTTATAGCATCATGGAAAGTGGATTAACCAGTATTATTCGCGCCGGCTATTCCACGCTGGGGCTGTGCAGCTATTTTACTGCAGGGCCGGATGAAGTGCGCGCCTGGACTATCCGACAGGGCTGGAAGGCTCCACAAGCCGCCAGCGTGATTCATACTGATTTTGAACGTGGCTTCATCAGAGCCGAAATTATTTCCTACAATGACTACATGAGGCATGACAGTGAAGCCGCATGCAGATCTGCCGGCCTCCTGCGCATTGAAGGCAAGGAATATACAGTGCATGACGGAGACGTGGTGCATTTTCTCTTCAATGTCTGATGGACGGCAGGCGTTGCGGTCTTGTTAACGCCAGCGGTTCAGAAATGCGGCAGCGCTTTTTCCGGAATCCAGATGCGTAAGCAGAGCGCTGCCGAAAACCACTGCGTCCGGCTGGGCGTCATGCGGCAGCATCGCCAGCTGGGAGGGTTCCCTCAGGCCAAAGCCTAACGCCAGCGGCACAGAAAAAACAGAACGAGCCCGGCGTATGACAGCAGCAATCTGCGGCGCCAAAGCGGTTCGCTCTCCTGTTGTTCCCATTACAGACACGACATACGCATAACCCTCGTTTTCTCCGGCGTACAGACGCATCCGCTTTTCGCCGGTATTGGGGCCTACCAGCGCGATCAACGCTATCCCCTGCTTTTTCAGTGCAGCGCGTAAGGATACAGATTCTTCAAAAGGCATGTCCGGAATGATAAAACCATGAACACCTGCAGCGGCAGCGTCAACGGCCAGTTTCTCAAAGCCATACTGCAAAAAAGGATTTAAATAACCCATAAGCACGACACCCGCCCTGACCAAGCCCTTGCGTTCCTTCATCTCGGCCAGAATTCCACGCAAATGCACACCGTCGCTCAATGCCCTTTGCGATGCCGCCGCCACAACAGGACCATCCGCAACCGGGTCTGAAAACGGTACGCCGATTTCAATGATATCCGCGCCGTTATCGTCCAGTTCCATGATTGTCGGCCAAAAACGTGTTTTATCGGGAAAACCGGCTGTCAAAAAGGGAATCAACGCAGTACGTCCGGCAGCCGCAGCCGAGCGGATTTTTTCTTCAAGCGTGTTCATGCGGTTCCTCTCTGTGCGGGAAGTTGCTGACAATCTCCATGTCTTTGTCGCCACGGCCTGACAGATTGACAACGACATGCGATCCGGGGGCAAATTTCTGCGGATGATCCAGCACCCAGGCAAGCGCGTGCGAGGATTCCAGCGCGGGCAATATGCCCTCTGTTTTGCAGAGCCGATGAAACGCGGCGAGAGCATTGGCGTCTTTGACCATCCCGTAGTGCACGCGGCCTGTCTTGTGCAGCCATGCGTGCTCAGGGCCGACGCCCGGGTAATCAAGCCCGGCGGAAACGGAGTGTGACGGTTCTATCTGACCGTCATTGTTCTGCAGCAACATGGTATAATTACCGTGCAGTACCCCTGGTGAACCCAGATTAAGCGGAGCGGAATTGAAACAACCTGTTTCGCCGGTGCCGGCTGCTTCGACGCCGATGAGGCGCACTGACGCATCCTCCAGAAATGGATAAAATATTCCGATGGCGTTGGAGCCGCCGCCGACGCAGGCTACGACAGCATCTGGAAGTCTGCCTGTTTTTTCAAATAATTGTGAACGCGTCTCCCGGCCTATTACACTTTGCAGTCGCCGCACGAGTGTAGGAAAAGGATGTGGTCCGGCTGCGGTGCCAAAACAGTAATGGGTTGTTTCCTGAGAAGATATCCAAGCCCGCAGGGCTTCATTAATGGCGTCCTTAAGGGTGCGTGTGCCGTTTTGCACAGCGTGTACTTCAGCCCCCAAGAGCTTCATGCGCATAACATTGGGGGACTGTCGCGCAATGTCTTCGCTACCCATATAAATAACGCAATTCATGCCCAGCCGTGCGGCGGCGGCGGCAGTGGCAACGCCGTGCTGGCCGGCGCCCGTCTCTGCGACAAGGGCTGTTTTGCCCATGCGTTTTGCCAGCAGCGCCTGGCCCAGTGTATTGTTGATCTTATGAGCCCCGGTGTGCAGTAAATCTTCACGCTTGAGCCAAAGATGAAAGCCGGTCTCTTCTGAAAGACGGGCGCAATATGTCAATGGTGTTGCACGTCCTGCGTAGTTGCCCAACAAATCGTCAAGCTCTGTTTGAAAGCTGGGGGTCGACAGGATATCACGCATTGCAGCCTCAACCTCTAAAAGAGGGGGCATAAGCAATTCCGGAACAAAACAGCCGCCGAATTCACCAAAATAACTTCCCTTCATACCCCGTCACCGCCATCGCTGTATGTTAGCGCTGCGTAAACGGCCGCGCGCATTTTTGTGGCATTTTTTACACCCGGCGCGTCTTCAATGCCGGAATTGAAATCAACGCCGTCCGGCTTGCACCGGCTGAGGGAGTTATGCACATTTACGGCGTTAAGGCCCCCTGCCAAGATCCAGGGATGCGGAGCGCGCAGGCCGGACAAATCCTGCCATTCCAGGTAATTGCCGCTGCCGCCGCCGAATAGTCCCGCATCCAGCAGATACATGGCACAGGAAGCTGCGTACTTTTGCAGCGCATTGTGGAGTAACGCACGGTGGAAATAGCGGTCAGGCCAGACAACTCGTATAACGCGTTGCGCCCCAACGGCAAGCGCGCATTCAACACTCTGTTCCCCGTGCAATTGCGCGAAATTAAGACGGGCAATATCCATGACGCGAAGAATTTCCTCTGCCTTCTGCTCTACAAAAACACCTACTCTAATCATATTGCCGCTCCGCAGAGCCGCCGCCTGTACAGGCGTGACACAGCGTCTGCTTTGCGGATGAAAAATAAAGCCGCAAAAACGCGTATTGAGCTGCGAAGCAATATCAATATCTTCCTGACGTGTTATCCCGCAGATTTTAATCAGCATGCTTATTCCTTCGCGTTGGGGAATCAATCTGCAAAATTGCACGCAACGCAACACCCGGCCTGCCCTGACGCATAAGCGCCGAACCTATCAGGGCTGCATTATAGCCTGCTCCTGCTGCCTGGACAAGATGCTCCGCGCGGCTGATGCCGCTCGCGGCAATCCACAGTTCATTGTCCATCGGCGTGTTTTCTTCAGCCAATTTACAACAGGAGATACGATCAACCTGAAGCGTGTCAAGATTTCTTGCATTCACCTGAATTATACGCGCTCCGCTTTCACGAGCGCACCGCAAGTCTTCCATATCAAACACCTCCACCACCGCATGCATGCCGAAATTTTCGGCCTCTTCCCGCAATTGGCGCAAAAACCGGACATCGGGCGTCAGTTTTACAATAATCAGTACGGCAGACGCCGGTGTTGCGGCGGTAGCCCGCACTTGAAGCAAATCGAAAATAAAATCTTTACGAAGCAGCGGCAAGGGCTTTACTAAATCGTTTTGCACCGTTGCCGCACGTTTCAGAAAATCCATATTGCCGTGAAAATACATTTCTTCCGTCAGAACAGACAAGGCAGCGGCGCCTGCTGCGGCATATTGACGCGCTGCTTCTTCCACAGAAATCTTTTCGCAGATTACTCCATGCGAAGGAGATGCCCGTTTATACTCTGCCACAATCGCAAGCGGGCACCCATGTTGAGGCCGGCGTAAGGCATCTGAAAAATCAGGTCGCGGTTCGCTGCAAATTTCCGGCAAAAAGCCCTGCTCTGCCGCTCGACGCAGACTTTCAACTTCTGCCAGCTTGGCCTTGTAAAACTGCTCAAGCCGCATGCAGCACCTTCCTGCCGACGCCGGAGACAACCGCTTCACGGGCGCAGGCCATGCACACGGACATATCTGGGCTTTTTTCCAGGAGGTACAGAGACAGACCTACATTGAGCGTCACCATATCACGCATCGGCTGAGGGCCATCCCCCATGAGCAGCTCTTTAAGGACAGTCACAGCCTGTTCCTTGTCAGTAACGGACAGATCTTCCGGGGTACACGGCGCGATGCCGTAATCCGCCGGGTTAAGCTCCAATGGGCTTGCTGTGCCGCTGTGCAAAATAACGGCTTTTGCAGGTCCAATGGGGGTTATTTCATCATAATCGCCGGCTCCGCAAACAACAGCCGCGCGATAGAGCGGGGATTGCAGGAGTGTCTGCGCTATCAGGGGAACCATTTCCTGTCTTGCAACGCCCATAAGCAAATGGCTTGGCCGGGCAGGATTGATCATGGGCCCGAGGATGTTGAAAAGTGTACGGAATCCAAGTTCTTTACGCAACGAGCCGATGTTTTTAAATGATGGGTGATAACGCGGCGCGAACAGAAAGGCAAAATTGTTTTGTTGAAGCATTGTTGCCACAGAATCCGGACTGTTGTCCAAAGGTATGCCCAGAGCTTCCAGGGCATCAGCGCTGCCGCACTTTGAAGAGACCGCCCTGTTGCCGTGTTTTATCACTTTATGTCCCATGCCGGCCAAGACAAGAGAGGTTGCTGTGGAACAATTAAAAGAAGAGCGTTTGTCGCCGCCGGTTCCAACAACATCAATACAAGTTCCGGATATGCCGTCAACCCGCACTGCGCGTGAAAGAGCAGCACGCGTGGCGTGAGCAAGCTCCAGAACGCTTTCACCCTTCATACGCAGGCCCATTAAAAAACTTCCGGCTTGCGCCGATGTCATCTTTCCATCCATGAGCGCGGCAAAACCGGAGGCGGCCATCTCCGCTGTGAGGTCTTCCTTTTTGCTCAGTCGTTCAAGAATAACAGTAATATCAGAAGCAACTGCAGCGGCGTTGCACAGAACATGCGGAAAATTGCCCAACAGTCTCAAACCATCGGGCGTGAGTATAGACTCAGGGTGAAACTGCACCCCCACCCAAGGGCGATCATTGAAGCGCAAGGCCATTACTTCACCTTCAGGAGCGCGAGCCGTCACGGTAAAACGGGCATTGAAGACATCGTGATCAGACCGTACCACCAAAGAGTGATATCTGCCTACCGTCATCGGATTGGGCAAACCTGTGAACAGTCCTGTGCCGTCATGTACGATTTCACTTTGCTTGCCGTGCATGATACAGGGAGCCACATCCACCTTTGCGTCGGCAAACATGCCCAGCAACTGATGCCCCAGGCAGACGCCGAGCACCGGAACGCTTGGATCAAGACGTTTCAAAAATTCCAGACACAGGCCTGCATTCGCAGGATGACTGGGCCCCGGTGAGATACACACCATAGAGAGATCCGTATCTGTCGCGACGCGCAGAATGGTTGGATCGTCATTATAGAACACTACAGGGGATTGTCCCAAAACATAAAAGGCCTGCACCAGATTGTATGTGAAGGAATCGTAATTATCTATGATCAGAAACATATTCCTCATCCTCCGACCGTATGACCATACGCATGATGGCAGATTTATTACAAACTTCCTTCCATTCCAGCACAGGGTCAGAGTCGTGGACAATGCCTCCGCCGGACTGCCAGAAAAGCTTGCCGTTACGCGTCCACATACTGCGAATAGTAATGCCCATGTCCAGATTGACGCCCTCTTTATCAAGACCAATCCAACCGATGCAACCGGCATAAGGCCCCCTCGGCCGGCCTTCAATATCTCGAATGATTTCCATTGCGCGCACTTTAGGCGCGCCGGAAACTGTACCCGCAGGGAATGTCGCTCCAAGAACATCCAGCGCGTCTAATCCATCTGCAAGACGGGCGGTCACACGACTTGCCAAGTGCATAACATGAGAGAAGCGTTCAACCTCCATATATCGTTCAAGCTTGACGCTGCCATGCCTCGCAATGCGACCAAGATCGTTTCGGCCCAAATCCACCAGCATTACATGCTCAGCGCGTTCTTTGGGGTCATCGCGCAGTTCAGCCGCAAGAAACGCGTCTTCAATATCATCTTTGCCCCGTCTGCGGGTACCAGCGATCGGCGCCACCTGTAAGTAACCGTCAGTACAGCGCACCATGATCTCAGGAGAAGAGCCAAAGAGCGTCAATTCAGGAAAACACATGAAAAACATATAGGGTGAGGCGTTAAAACGCCGCATGCGACGATACAGGCCAAAAGGGTGATCGGCAAAGGGCATTGAAAATCGAACAGAAGGCACAACCTGAATGGCCTCCCCCTGACGCAGCATCTCCTTAATGCGCACAACATAGTCTTTATAGCCAAGCTCATCCGGTTTCATACATATGTCGTCCGGCTCAAATCCACATTCGCTTTGCCCGCACGCGGGTAATTCGGATTTTTTGGAATGCCTCTGCAACGGGCCGGGATTCGTAAGACTGATGTGACAAAGGCGATTGTACAGATGATCAAATAACAGCACCACGCCGGGAAGAGCCAAGAGACAATCCGCCTCACCGGGCGGCATGATTGCTCCCAATTTGGCGTTAAACAGTCCGGCCATGCCAAAGCCCATATATCCATAGAGAGATCTTGTGATATGGGGCAAATTTTGAATATTCGACGGCGGAATTATCAGCAGTTGCCCCATAAGCGCCCGCAGCCCCACCACAAAAGGAAGCCCTTCAAAACGTTTTAAAGGCATTGTGCGCTCGTCTGAAACAGTGATGGCAAGTTTGCCTTCACGGCACGAAATAATGAAGGCCATCTCACAAGCCAAAACGCTGTAACGCCCCCAGCGCCCGTCGACCTCGGCGCTCTCTAATAATATGCCGCTGCCCGTGCCCACAACATCCAAAAAAAGGCTGATAGGCGTGTCCATATCAGCAGGCAGCCAACGTGCGGATTGTTGCAGCGTCAAGAGGGGAGGCAACATAGTATCTTCTTCCATCTCTGCCGTCCTTTTGTGTTAGACTTTACAAAAAAAACGCCGCCTCATTTGAGAGACGGCGCTTGAGCATATTGAACGGCACAAAAAATTATTGCCGCACGTCTCCCTTGCAGATATTCACACGCCACCGCCACGCAGAAAAAGCAACATATGTCGTCAACGGGGGAAGCAACATACTGTCATCCATTTTAATCAGTTATTACGCACAAGTTTTAGAATATTTTGCTATTGAGAATATCCACCAGTTTTCAAACAACTCACATGTGTCAGTTGCGGTAACAGACTTCAAAAGCAAAATATTTTTTTAAGGATAACTGAAGCGCCGACATTGTCAACACCCTCACATTTTCACATTAAAAATATGCAAACACTCTGGCGGCGGAACAGCCGCCCGCACCAGAAGCGCAGGCAAAACCGTGTTTCGCCGTTAAGCGCCGAAGGGAGCGTTTCAGCATAACTCAGTTCCAGGACAAAGTTTTTTTGACAGGTCTATAATTCCAGTAACAGCCCTACCGGGCAATGGTCTGAGCCATAAACGTCGGACTCAATCCATGCGTCGCGAATATTTTGTTTGAGTTCGTCAGAGACAAAAAAATAATCTATACGCCAGCCGATGTTTCTCTCACGCGCTTTTGTTTTATATGACCACCAGGAATAATGCCCCCCCACATCGCCATGTACATGCCGAAAAGTGTCCAGATAGCCCAGTGCGATGAAACGATCCAAAAACGCGCGCTCCTGCGGCAGGAAGCCGGTATTTTTTATATTCTGTCCGGGGCGCGCCAAATCAACCGGCTCATGCGCAATATTAAAATCTCCACAGACAACAACGGGTTTTGTTTGCCGACATTCTTCCAGATGTTTCAAGAATGTTTCAAAAAATAACATCTTATAGGACAACCGCCTGAATCCCCCTGTCGGTCTGCCCTCTTCATCCAGTTCCTCTGCTCCTCCGTTAGGAAAGTAGCCGTTAAAAAAATGGAAATCAGGAAATTCCAAATGCAGGAGTCGCCCCTCACCCTGATATGCCTCATCAGGCAATTCCACCTGCACGTCAAGCGGCAAATTTCTGCTGAAAACAGCGACACCGGAATAACCTTTTTTAACATAGCTTGAAGCCCAATATGACTCCCAACCTGCCGGTCTGGCCAAATCGTCTGCAAGCTGATCGGGGTTTGCCTTGGTCTCCTGCAAGGCAACCAGCTGCGCGTCTGTTTCGGAAAACCAGCGCCAATCAGGTTTGGCGGATATTGCGCGCAGGCCGTTAACATTCCAGGAAATAAATTTAATGCGCCGCATATGCCGCTCTCCGAGAGCGATAAATCAAAAAAAATTCACCGTTATAAATTAAGAATGACAACAAGCGTTTTATACTGCCCGATAACGTCCCTTTGATCCTGAATAATCAAAGAAT
>JAISKZ010000007.1 GCA_031260725.1 Desulfovibrio sp.
TCATGGTAGAGGGAGAAGACGAAGACAAGGTCAGGGCATACGCCGCGCAACTGGCCAAAGTGGTTGTTCGGGAACTGCGCTAGACATTAGAAAATCTGACAACAGAGCAGCCACGGTAGGCTGCTCTGTTTACCGCGAATGCCTCAAGTAACCCGCTGACATGGAGCAAGGCGACGCCCTCGCCGATTTTTTTTGCCACTATATCTTGACAGTATAGAGGCAGTATTGGAGCAGTCAGAGAATTTTAAAAAGTTTCAGTAAAAAGCCAACCGCAAGTCGCGCGGTGAAACAAAGGTGCTGAGCCGGCCAGGCTGACAGAATGCACACGCCGTTGTCGGGAAAATTTCTAGAAAAAATCTTCACAGCCGAAAAAAGCCGTGCTATCGTAATACTCTGCCCCGGATATTTTTGGGAATACACATTCGCGGACAATCGTCGGGCGCAAGTCTGCGCGCCGCCGGATGCGGCGTGGCAGCGAGGAGAGCGGCATGAAACTGGAACAAAAGCTCCCAAAAATCCCCAGGATAGACAGCATCCCCAATCCGCAACCGGCAAAAGCCGGCGGCGGCAGGCTTTTGCCGCTGACGTTGCTGACGCTGCTGCTTATCGGCGGCGGGGCCGCCTTCTGGCTAACCCGCGACGGTGAAACACGCGCACAGTGGCGGCATCAGGCTGCGGAGGCCATCAGCAACGCCACGGAGGGGACCCCGTTGGCCGGGCTGAATGACCTTTTGCGGGGCGGATCGCCCCTTCCGCCTGTCGGCGTGTCGTCAGGGCCTTCCGGACATACTGTTTATGGCACGGTTGCCGCGCCGATAGATGCAACCCCGCCGCCGCAGGGCGCCGCCGCTCCCGGGCAACAGACGCAGGCCGTAACGGCGGACAGTACTGTCCGTCCTGACTTTATAGAAGACCTTGCCGCCTGGCTTGTATCGCAGTACAAGCCGGGGCGGCCCACAGGAACGCTCGCCGTCAGCGCGCAGCGCGCCAATCAACGCTACGGCGTAAAAATGACGGGGCTTTCCGGCGACGGACGGGCCGGCATACTGCGTTACGTCTTTCATCCGGCCATGATTCAGGGCCTGTATGCACTGTATGTTGACCGTTTTCTGGATGCTGTTCAGCGGGCAAGCGCGGCAAGGGCGCTGCCGCCCGAGCAATGCCGGCTACTGCTGCTGGCCGTTGCCGAACGTAGCGTTCTGCTGGCCGTTGCCTTGGAAGGGGTGGCCTCTGTGCCGGATCTGGATGGCCAGATCAAGAAACTGGAGTGGATCTCGCAGAATGTGGTCAGTGTGAACTCACAGATGACCCAAGTTGTTTTTGATCTTGACGAGCTGCGTGAAAACGAGGCAGCGCAATCCAGAATTGACGAGATGCAGGCGCGCGTCACCACTCTTGCCGCCCGCTACCGCAAGGCGCTGGAAGACAGGGAAGCGGCCCGCCGCGCCCTTGTTGCCGCTGTCCGCAAGGGCGGAGGCCAGACATTTGACGAAGATTCCCTGCTCTTCCTTGCGCACTGGGTGGATCGTCGTCTGCGCACAGAGCCGCAGGCTCTGGCTTCGGTGCGGAGCGCGGCGGGCGTTTTGCGTGACCTGGCAAGGCGTTGCGCCCAGACAGGCTTACAGCAGGACACAGCCGCCGGCGCACTGCCCGCGCCTGTTCAGGGCGGCCAGGGCCAGTGAAAAACCCCGCACTGCTCTTTGTCGGCGGCGTGCGCAGCGGCAAAAGCGGTCTCGCCGTGCGATGGGCGGAGCGGCAGGCGCGGCGACGGCTCTTTCTCGCCACATGCAAACCGCAGGATGCGGAAATGGCGGAACGCGTTGCCGCGCACTTGGCGGAACGTGGCGCCAGCTGGCAATGTGTTGAAGAAACGATGAACCCGCGGGATGTCTTGCGCGCTCTTGCCGCAGCCCGCTCCGACGACGGACCGGGCGTGTTGCTGCTTGACTGCGTCAGCATGTGGGTGGCCAACATGCTGACAGCCGGTCTGACGCGGGACGCAGCACTGGACAAAGTCGCAGCCCTTGCGGCTTACCTCGTCGCCGTCGGCGTTCCCATCGCCCTTGTCAGTTCGGAAACGGGCCTCGGCCTTGTGGCACCCACATCTTTGGGACGTCAGTTTCAGGACGCCCTCGGTCGCGCCAATCAGATGCTGGCAGGCGCCTGCGATACGGTGATCTTTGTGAGTTGCGGCCTGCCCGTCGCGCTCAAGGGCGCGCTGCCGGAGGAACTATGCTGAACATCAGGCGTGTGTTCGCACGCGCGCTTGCCTTGCTGTGCCTCATAGCTGTGACGGCTTTAAACCTGCCGCGTGCCGCGTCCTGTGCCGCGTCCGCGGATCCGCGCCAAACCCCGGCGGCAATCGCCGGAGCCATAGACGCTGCTGACGCCGAGGCCTTTGAACGCCTTGTGGATGTGGACTCCATTCTCAATGCGGCCCTCACGCTCTTTTTACGCGAGGCGCAACAGCCGGAGACTGCAAATGAACTGCCGCCGATGCTGGCGCTGATGTTTTCCAAAGCCGCGGCCTTGGATACGGAAGGCAATACCCTGCGCACTCTGCTTGTTCATGAGGCGAAGGCCTTTGTGATCAACGGCGTTGCCTCCGGGGCCTTTGCTGGACGCTCGCCATCGGGCCCTCCCGTCCAGGGCCTGCTGGCGCCGCTTTTTGCCGACGCGTCCACAGGACGCAAAGAAATAACCGATATCGGTCAGCCGACGCCGCACAACAGGGACTGGCTCGTCCCCTTTGTGGTCCACGATGTGGGCAACGGTGAAAGTTATCCCGTAATATCCCGCATCAGTCCGGTAAATACCGGTTTTCGCATGACAGGTGTGGAAAATCTGCCGGAGCTTATGCGTTGCGTCAACGAGGAACGCAACCATCAGGAAGAATAGCGGTAATTATCCTGCGTCGCGCCGCTCCTGCAGATGTAGCCGCAGCTTGTCTGCGAGCATGCATATTCCGCACAGCGCCGCCGCGACGGCGGTCACCACAAAAACCCCCCTGTAGCCGAAGCCCGCGTGGACGACAAGTCCGCCGATCAGTGGTGCCAACATGCCGCTGGCGTCAAAGGCTGTCATCATCGCGTTTGAGTTGATGGACCGAGTCTCCGGCGTGGAACGGTCATACACAACGGCAGCCATCAGGGGATAGAGCAGGCCAAGCTCGAAACCGTACATGCAGGTGAGCGGCACAAAAGACCAAAGCGGACCCCAGGCAAGTCCCAGCATGCTAAAGGCCAGACCGGCGGAGCACAAGGATATCACGCTGTAGCGCGGCAAGGTATCAAGGCGGCGGCTGCCGATCAGGCGCACCAGAATGATGGTCACGGTATAGGTGGAGAAAAACCATGCCGGATGCGCGCCGGTGACGGAACACAGGCCCTTTATAAAAAAGATCGCCAGAATGGTCATGATGCTGAAAGACAAACAGGCCAGATACACGAACATCAAGCCCGAATGGCGCACAGCATGCCAAATATCGCGTCCGAGAATGCTGTTCAGACTGCCTGATGGCATCTCCGGAGTTTTCAGACGCGACGAGAGAGGCCTCACCATCAGGAGAGAAAGCACTCCCAGGACGGCCGTCATGGCAAAAAGACGCGGTTCTGCGCCGCCGCCGCCGAGCAGAGGCAGCAGAACATGCTCGGACATCGCCGGAATAATCGAATACGGCAGAAGCATAGTCAGGGAAAACAGCGCAAAGCCGCGCGCGCTCTGCCCGGGGGGGATGCAGCTGACCAGCACGGAAATAACGCAACTGGACTGCACAGCAAGCGCAATGCCCTGAATAATGCGCAGCAGCAGCACCGCGCCGATGATATGTTTGCCCACTATCCAAGGATAGCACAGCATAACACAGATCAGAACGGCTGTGGAAAGCGCAAGAGCAGGCAGCCTGCCGCCTCTCAGCAGCAAAAAGCTGGCCGGAGGCCGGCACAGCAGCACCATGGCAAACATTGAGGAAATCAGCGCACCGCGGTAGTTGGGACTGATGGCAAGCCCTCCCAGCCATTGTTCAAAACAATAAAAAACAGCGATGTGGCTGTTGCTGCACATTGCAAGACAAAAAAGCAAAATAAAATCGCGGCTCAAGAGTGCCTTGGGCGGCTCAATGGGCGTACCGGCTCTTGATGCGCCGACATGCGGAGCAGAGGGGAAAAACATGCGCGCCTCAATTGCTTTCGGCAATCACGCGTTTAATGATATTCGCCGTTAAGAAACCTCGTGGCATAAAGCTGAACAGACTCTTCATCCACCATGAGCATATCCATCTGCCGGGTCATGATGAGCAAACGCCCAAGCTGATCCAGCCGCGGGAGCATTTCAAGCTTGGGATATTTTCTGAATCGCGCGCACGTTCTGTCCCCCCCCACATCGACAGTAAAGCCGAGTTTAGAAAGAATCAAAGCTATGCACTGTACGCGCTTGGCGCGCTGTTTATTGCCGGCGCCGCCTCCGGCAAACTCAAACCGTATGTAATTCTTGCTGAGGGTATCGCCGCACCAGGTGTCCAGAATGGCGTAGTGATAGCCTATGCGTGAAGAAAAATTGAGATAACGGTCAGAAACAATGGCATAACTGCGCTCGCCGAAACGCGCCACGTCTTTCTGCTGATTGTCGCCTATCATGCTCCGCCCCACGATGGAAAGAAAACCGCGTATGTTCACCGGACGGGGACCTTTTGCCTGCACGCCAGGATGGGTCATTCCGTTGATCACCTGTCTGAAGGGCACGCTCAAAACATCCGCCGGACTGACAGATCGACACTCAGGTTGTTGCAAACCGCCGCCCAGGTCAATAACAAAAAGATCAAGGGGGACGTTACAGACAAGCCGGCTTGACGCGCCCGCACTGCTTTCAGACAGGCTGTCGGATATCTGAAACATTTCTGTATAGCTCTTTTCGTGCGCGTAACGCATGACATCGTGCAGAGAAAGACAGTTTTCCGGAGAAAAGAGGGCAGACTTCGGGTCTGTCAAATGCAGAGGGAAAAGATGCGGCGCCACACGCCGCAACAAACACAAGACCGGTGTATTGATATTGGGCTGCCTCGGGCTTGAAGCAAGGGATAAAAGCTCAGGAATTTTACCATGAAAAACACGTCCAGAGAATGCGTCAACAGTGACAAGTTGTCCCGCCTTGAGGCTGGATGTCGCGCCTGGCACATTCATCAGGGTGGGAATGCCGAACTCGCGGCAAAGAGAGGCCATATGCCCTGTGAGGCTGCCTGTTTCCGCAATAATCGCTGAAGCGCGCCGCATGGCGGTCGTCACACTGGGCGAGGAATGGGCGAGCAGCATGACGCCGCCTTCAGGAAAGTGCGTTATATCTCCACCCGGCTTAAGCGGCGTCACAACTCCACAGCCAACACCCTTTGCCGCCACATCAGCTCCTGAAAACAAGGGTTTAAGGTTGCCGATCGTGCTGGCGTCCAATTCCGCCGTGCTGTCAATGCCCATAGGCCGGGTTTGCAGCAGAACAACAGCGTCGTTTTCGTCTATTGCCCATTCCATGTCCTGAGGAAACTGGTAGTGACGCTCCAGTTCAAGCGCAAGGGCGGCTATTCGCTCCACCTGATCGCGCGTCAGGCAGGGGGCGTCGCGCAATGCTTCCGGCACGTCCACAACATGGGTTAAGCTTTCAGCGCCGGATTCGGCAAGCGTCATCATGGATTTTTTATGGGTGATGATCTCGCTAGTCACGCGCTTTGTAGATCTGGAAACCAGCCATACGTCCGGGGTACTGACACCGTCCACAACCATTTCACCAAGGCCCCAACGAGCGTTGATCATAACACAATTTGAGCGCAAGTCAACAGGATGACGGGAAAAAGCCACGCCAGCGCTTTTTGCGCGCACCATTTCCAGACAACACACTCCCATACCCGTTGCTTCCAGCGGATAACCGTGCATGCTCCTGTAGGCTAGAGCGCGCTCAGAAAAAAGGCTGGCAACAACTTGCTTAAATGCCGTCAAAAGCCTGCGGCGGGAAACCCCCATGATGCTTCGATACTGCCCGGCAAAAGATTGAGGGCCATCTTCAGCAATCGCGCTGGAACGCAACGCAGCCAGAATAGCACCGTCACTGCCGAAGGCTTCATCCCACGCTGAAAACAGAGCAGCCGCCACGTCAGGGGGTGTTTCTGCTTCAAGAACAAGTGCTTCTATCGCTTCAGAGGCTTTACGAGCCGTAGACGGCGCTTCTGGATCAACAGCGCGCAGTTGGGTATAAATATTTTTGAACAATCCCCTTGTGCGCAAAAGCAGCATGCTTCCTGCCTGTGTGGTCACGGCAAAACCGCGCGGCACGGGCATGTCAAGCATATTGCGTAATTCACCCAGATTGGCGTTTTTGCCGCCGACACTGTAAGCCATGCTGGCGTTCACCTCGGAAAGCGGCAATATCAGCGCGTTGATGTCGTCGTGCCCATGCTGCTTCAGTTCGCAGGCAATGCGCCCGGCTATGGCGGCAACCGCAGCAGTCAGCCCGTTATAGCCGCCTGCGGCCATGTCATTGAGATCCTCCGCCATGCGCTCACACTGCAAAATAGCTCTTCTGGCTTTCTGGCGGACCCAGGAGATTTCCATCGGTCGCTCCCCGCGCTGTGCCGCATCCATATCCGCCAGAACAGCTGCCAGTTCCGCGTTAGCCTGTAAAATATCTCTGAAAGAATCATAGCGCCGAACAAAGGCGGTCATGGCCTGCTCACGCGAGATGCGCGGAGCAAGACAGAAAAATTTTTTTAACGCTTGCACCGCATTCATACTGTATGCCCCTCTGCCCGATCCAAGACGCCGTCAGAAGAAACAACAACATACCGCAGAGCCGGACCACGCCCCTCCTTGCGCACTATACCAAGCCGGACAAAAGTCTGCAGGTCATACAGTGCCGTGCGTACGGATATAGTATCGCCCGCAAGAGCGCGATATTCCTGGCGACTGACGCGGCCCAAGGACATGACGCGCGGCAGAATTTCTTTCTGACGTGGATTGAGCTGCACAAATTTCATGCCCCAATCGTTGTTGTCCGGTGCGCGTTGTGTCGCAGCCAGACGTGGTTTGTCCGCATACCATTCCTCCCCTTCTTGTGACATTGCAGGCGCATCATCCCCAGATTCTATGGGAATATTTTCCGCAAGAATTAAATTTTTTTCACAGAATGTCAGGGCATTCGTCAGGATATTTTTCAGCTCCCGCACATTGCCGGGCCAGTCGTATCGCATAAGCCGGGCCAGAGCGCCGCGGCTGATTTTCGGGATAGTCCGCGACATTCCCGGCCTTCTCGCATTGACGGCTTCTGCCAGAAAATGCATCAGCAACGCCGGGATGTCTTCCTTACGATTGCGCAGAGACGGCGTACGGATGGTAATAACGGCAAGGCGGTAATACAGGTCTTCGCGAAATGTGCCGCCCGTATTCTCTCCGGTGAGTTCCGCATTGGTGGCCGCGAGAATTCTGGTGTCAAAAGGCAGGTCGTAATCAGCTCCCAAAGGGCGTATCCGCCTTGTGGCGAGTGTGCGCAACAAAGCCTGTTGCACTTTCGGCGTGGCATTACCCACTTCGTCAAGCAAAAGCGTGCCACCCTCCGCCGTAAGAAAGGCGCCTTTCCTGGGCTGTTTGGCTTCTGTAAACGCACCCTGCACATGACCGAATAGCGTGTCCATCAACAAGCCTTCATCCAGTGCGCCGCAATTGATGGCGATAAAAGGCCCGTCCGCTCGCGCGCTTGATTGATGAACAGCTTCAGCAACAAGCTCTTTGCCGGTGCCGGTTTCCCCCACAATCAACACGTCCGCGTTCACCTGCGCCGCTTTCTGCACCTGACTTTTCAAACTCTGTATCACTGCGGAAAAACCAACCAGACCGTGGGAGGGCACATCTCCCGGGTCAGGGAGACCCTCAACCGGTTCCCTTTGGGACAGCGCTGTCTCTTCAGCCTGCCTGAAAAGTCGATGCTCCATCGCTCCGTGCAGCCGCTCCAGCAGAATGTTGGAAGCTCCTTTTATCTTCTCCAGCGCCGGCAATAGAAGGGGCAGAACAAGCTGATCATCTCTGTTTTGTTCATTGCGGCTTTGCAGCTCAACGGCGAGCACATGCAACTGGTTGTCGGCCGCATGGGTAATTCGGGCCAGGCAAAGGCCCAAAAGCAACATTCCCCCAAAAAAACAGCAGGCATAGACGCTGAACAATTGTGTGCCGGTGCGCGTTGCCGTAAAACTGCTGTCCAACACGGCAAGGCCGCCTATGACGTTCCGTTCGTCATCAGTGTCGGCAGGGGTTGTGACAGGTACATAATTTACGCCCTCCACCAGCAACTGGCCGTCTCCCCACAATGCACCTGTTTCCGGCAAAGGGATACGGCCAACACGACGGTTTTGCACATCAACCACCATACTCCAGTAGTTCAGATAATCCGGCGCAGGACGAAAAGCCTGACTGAACCCCGGACGTCCAAAATCTCCACGAAAGCCTGCCCGTACGGCGTCGGAGCTCAGAGGGGTTTCACGCTGTTCAACATTCGGCTTTTCCGACTGAAAAAGCATCCAGCCGTCTCTGTCAAAAAAAAGGCTGCGGACATTGGTGCTTTCTTTTGCATCTCTGGCGGCTTCATCGGAAGAAAAAGCGGAAACAACGTCACGCATGGCCGCCAGATCAAGCGAGAGCACCAGCACTCCCTGAAAATTCCCTTTCGCGTCATGAACAGGCGTGGAAAAACGCAGGACGTGAAAAGTTAAACTCTGCACAGAATTACTGACCGGTACAAAAGCATAGCTCACTTCCAGAGGCTGCCCCACGTTTACACGGCCGGGAAGTCTGTCGGAACCGACATTGTGAAAAGGGCCGGACAACGTGCGCATGGTAACATCCGGCGGCACAGTAATAATATCACCCATGTAGTTCAGCAAAAGATATTTGTTTTCAGGCGCAAGCCCGATAAAGGCGATTTCACGGTAATGAAAGTTCAATGAACGTGTCCGTAATTTGAGACGTCGCACCATTGACTGCTTATCAAGCGCGCCCGCAGCCAGAATCAAAAGGTGATTGCGTGCTTCTGCGAGCAATTGCTCTAAAGCGAGAGCCATAATGCGCGTTTGGAACTGCGCATTGCGCGCCACGGTATGATTGACAATATTTTCGACAATACGGCCGTTTGTATAAAAAAGAAGCAAGAGCACAAATGCCAGAAGAGGCAGACCAAGCAGAAGCATCCGGCTGAGCATGCTGCGATTGACAAAAAGGGAGGCGGTTTTGAAAGAATTTCCCGCAATAACAGGCAAAAAAACACGCATAATATTTCCTGTCGCGCAAAAAACACGCAAATATAGCGGCGACTCTACTTTGGGATCACTTTTTTTGCAAATGTTTTTTACAATTTGTCAAGGACAATCGCGCAATGGCACAAGCCTTGCTATATAGCTGTTGAAAAACTGTGGTGTTGCTGTCGCGCGCCGCAGAAGCCTGAAATTTTCAACTTAAGGATTTATGGAGGGAACCATGAAAAGAATGCGCAGGCTTTGGTTATGGATTACGGGTTGCGCGCTGCTGTTGCCCGTGCTCATGCCTTCAATCGTCCTCGCGGCGGAGAAAAAGGCCGATGTGGTTATTGTGGCCGATACGCGCCAAGTGGACGGCATTTTGTATACGTGGGCGGAAATGTACAACGAAAGCCATTTATTTTTTGCTGTGGTAACCATGATCAGCATTCCCCTTCTTGGCGTCGTCCTTGGCTTTATAGCTGACTTTTTCATGACCAAGATCGGCATTGATCTCGAACACCGCGAACTGGCGGAAAAATAATCCGGAAAAGGAGATACTCATGGAATGGCTTTATATGTTGATGCCCATTTCCGGCGTAAATATTTTCTGGCCCGGTTTGATTATTCTCGGGCTGGGCGTCGGAATTATCGGCGGTTTCTTTGGTTTGGGCGGCGCGTGGATGGTAACTCCGGGTCTTAACATTCTCGGCTTTCCAATGGCCTTTGCTATCGGCACGGACGTGGCGCAAATGGCCGGCAAGTCTCTGATTTCAACCATGCGTCACGGCAAATTCGGCAATGTTGACTATCTGCTTGGCCTGGTCATGCTTATGGGCACCGTTGTGGGCGTGGAAATAGGCGCGCAGATGGTCATGTGGCTTGAACGCATCGGGCAGGTGGACAAAGTGGTACGCTGGCTCTATGTGGTGCTGCTGATCCTTCTCGCCTGGCTGGTCTTTCACGATGTGGCCAAGCGCAAGCAAAAGGAACGCGAGGCAAAGGCAAAAAATCAGGATCTGGATCAGAGCGCCACGGGCCTTGATTGGGCCTCCAAGCTTCAGGCCATCCACATTCCGCCCATGGTTCACTTCAAACGGGCCGGCGTGACCTGCTCGTTCTGGCTGCCGATTACTGTAAGTCTCTTCACAGGCTGGCTGGCCGGCATTCTTGGCATCGGTGGAGGTCTTATCCGTATGCCAGCTCTGGTCTATCTGATAGGCTGCCCCACGCACCTCGCCGTGGGAACAGACCTTTTTGAAGTGGCCATTTCCGGCCTCTACGGCGCCGCTTCTTACACCTATAAGGGCCGCACCGAGCTTGTCGCGGCCATTATCATGCTGTGCGGCGCCGCCATCGGCGCACAAATCGGCGTTGTCGCCACAAAATACGTCAAGGGTTACGGCATACGCATCGTCTTCGGCCTCGCTGTGCTGGGCTGCCTGATGTCTGTTTTGCTCAAACTGCTTCAAGCTGAATTGCCTTCATTCGCAGGTCTGCTCGGCACGCTGGCTACCATTGAGGTGCTGGCCTTTGTGAGCGCCATTTCCATCTACATCGCCGCCCGTATGGTTCAGGGCGCCAAGGCTGAACTCGCCGCCAAGCGACAGAAAGCCGGCAACTAGGAGGAGACAAGCCATGAAAATACGTACATTGCTGATATCGGTCCTGGCCCTCTCCTTTGCCCTTGCGGCCTGTGATTTTAACAGCGGCGTGGAACAAGGGCGCGCGGTGGCTTTTGACCCCGCAACAAAAACAATGACCATTGTGGTGGACGCAAACCGCAACAGCGCCAATCCCAGCTATACCGGCGCGGTCATCACCTACAAGCTGCCTGTCGAAGCAAAGGAAATGGGGCCCAAACCCTTAGTGGGCGGCCTTCTGAAGATCAATCTGGACAAGTCGTTGGTAATTTTTGACCCGGTTTTCAATGCCCCGAAAGAAATAGCTGTGGAATTCACAGATGTGGAAAAGAACATCGATTCCAAGCACCCCAAAGTGGCAGGCAAGACTTTTCCGCTGATAGACGAGGAAAAGGAGAGAGTCACCATCTATTCGTCTGATTTAAAAGCGCTTATAACCTTTAAACCCCAGCGGCTTCTGTCGCCGGATGTCTGGGCGGACGGAGATATAATGCGCGTCGCCTTTCGTAACGACGACAAAATACAGGCCATACGCGTGATGAACGTTTCAAAAACAGATATCTTCAAGAGATAGCCTCTGTCGTTGTTGCCTGACCGGAGCGGGCCTTCTCTGCTCCGGTCAGATTGCTTTTGCGCTCCCGTAGAATATTCGGAGACACTCCCATGAACAGCTACAAACAATCTCTCTATACCTGGCTCATTCGCATCGTCGCCAATCTGCTCATGTTCGCCGCAGTATTTGTCAGCATGCATCAGGCCGCACGCGGGGTATGGTCGGCAGATATCGCCTTTTGCATATGGTTTTTCAGCATCACCATACCGCTGTGGATCACCGCCTTTTTTTTGACGCGTCTTGTTAAGAAACGCTTCCCCGCAGAGCAGGAAAGTCTTGTTAAGCTGCCGAAGCAGGGGCCGAGCCTTGTGCGTTGGAGAGTGCTTAAATCCTCACGGACTCAGGTTCTCGCGCGCTGACACTGGAACAGCGCAAACCACTCCTTTCTCCACGCACAAACTCCCCGTATCCAGATTGTCCCGCATCATCTTTTGTTTGTCCCCGCGCGAAGGGGGACGTATATTGCAGCATGGCTGTATGTTCCGACAATACTCTTTGGCAAACCTGCCAGGCAATCCGCAAGCGACAGCGTTTTTTCGGACGGATCAGCGCTGTTTTTATCGCAGCAACACTGTTTTGCCTTGCTGACGGCCTGTATTCTTCCGTACGCGTCGGCTCTGACGTTCTAGAACTTCTGCCTGGACAGAGCCTTATGTTTTCCGGCCCGTCGCCGTATAAAAATCCGCTCAACAGTGATGTGCAGGTTCGCATCACGCCGGAAGATTCTTCGTTGCGTTTTGTTCTGGACGGTTTTTTTGCCAGTTACTGGTTCGGCAGCGCTATGTGGCGCGGCTCTGTTCAGGTAGATGCCACGGCTCTGCCGGGTCAGCATGATTTGCTTATCCACTTCAGGGGGGCGTCCCCGAAAAGTGCACAAAAATTTATGGTCATCGTATGGGAGGACAAGGCGGCGCAACGTGCGGGCGCGGCGTCTGTAACGCAGCGTCTGACAGGCGTCAAGCCTGTTTTGCCCGGCGTCTTCTGCGGCGTAGTGGCCCTTGCTTTTTGTACTCTCACCTATATATGGGGCAGGTTTTATTTCAACATGCTGGCAAAACTGGGTTTTTCTGAAATTTTACGCGTCGTTCAGGCTGTTGACGGATGGCGTGTCTTTTGTCTCAGTTACGGTCGGGCAGTGCCGCGTGAAGGAGCATTGCGCAGAGTGCTCACGATGAACAGCCGGCCAGTGGGCGAAGCCAAAGTAATCACGTTCCACAAAGAGACGCTTGAACTCAGTCTTCCGCCGGACGCCAAGGTCAGTATCGGACATATTGTGGAACTGTGGCCCGCAAACCCATAAAACCCGGATCAGCGGCCTTGTTTTACAACAAAATATAACTCATCTATTCTGTTGCCATAACTTGCTGAGGATCACATGCCCCATACTCTTGAATGGTCCCAGGCATACACGCATCGTCTGTCCAAAAATGACGCGCGCGCCGTTGCGGCCCGTCAGGCAGACTTGTCACAACGTCTTGCCTATGAAACGGCTGCCGGCGAATTGCCATTTCTGACAATGCCTTATCGGGAAAAACTCGTTGCCGAATTGCCTTTTTTGCTCCCCCGTCTGAAAATCTGCAAGCATATGCTCGTTCTGGGCATAGGAGGTTCGGCACTTGGCGCGCGGGCCATACAACGCGCCTTTGCTCCGGGGCAGGACGGCCCGGAGCATCAGGGCCCGTGGCTGTGGATTGCCGATAATGTCTGCGCGCAGACTTTTGACGCATGGCTCAGCAAACTCAACCCGGCGGAAACAGTGGTGGTGTGCATCAGCAAATCCGGAGGCACCATTGAGACACTGGCGCAATATTTTCTTGCCTGCGACTGGCTTAAGGCATCTCTCGGTCAGAACTGGACGCAAAGGATGATCGTAATCACCGATAAAACAAAGGGCTATCTGCGCGAAGAAGCGCTACGCCACGCCCTGATATCTCTGGAAGTGCCGCATTGTCTGGGGGGGCGTTACTCTGCCCTCTCCGCGGTTGGTCTTTTACCTGCGGCTTTTCTCGGCATTGACTGGCAGTCTCTGCTGGACGGAGCGGCTGATGTGGCCCGCCCGCTCACGCAAAATCCGTCAAGCATCGGCTCACACCCTGCTTTTTCTCTTGCCTGCTGGGCCCATGAGCTGGAAGTTCACCAATACTCACAGCTTATTTTCTTCTGTTACATACCCACATGGACCGCATATGGTCTGTGGTTCGCGCAACTCTGGGCGGAAAGCCTCGGCAAAAAAAGTATGGGGACCATGCCTGTTCCGGCAACAGGCGTGACTGACCAGCACTCAGTTAACCAGATGTTTCTGGATGGCCCGCGCAACAAGGGGTGCCTTTTTTTGACAAGCCGCGCTCAAGCCGCCGGCAGAAATTTCGGCCAGGATCTCCCAAAACAGTGGGCCTGGCTGCGCGGCAAGCCTTTCGGCAGCCTGCTCGAAGCGGAATCTCTCGGTACGCGTATGGCTCTCTCTGAAAGCGGCGTACCGCTTGTCCATCTGGAAATGCATGATACAAGTCCGAGGGCAGCCGGCGCGCTTATGATGCTTCTGGAAGCTGCAACTCTTTTTACCGGATGGCTCATGGACATCAACCCCCTTGATCAGCCAGCGGTGGAACTCGGTAAACGCCTTGCAAACGCCCGGCTTGGCGCAGCCGGATACCCGCAGGAAAAAGCCGATCTGTCCGCCTTTCTGTCTGCAGCAAAAAAAGAACAGCATTTTTAGTCCATGATCGTTAAAAACAAATCGGCCATGGAAGAGATATCCCTCGACCGGATGGAACTTCATCAAGGCGCAGCAAGCATGCTTGTTGACACAGGTAAAGATTTGGCCTTGAGCTATGCCCGCAGCCTTTCGTGGTTCTCCCTGCTGGTTATTTTGCTGACAACCCTTGGACTTTCCTTTTTTATTTCTAATTCGGCACGCGAAACACTGCTGACGCGCCAGGAAGATTTTGTCCGTTATCTGGTCGTTAACCTCAATCATCAGATGTTCCGACGTTTCATCCTGCCCACTGTTTTGGCGCACGGGCACATTGCGCTACGCCAGCCGGAACAGTACGAGCGTCTCGACAAGGTTGTACAATCCGTCATCCAGGGCTTGCCGGTAAAACGACTGCGCATCTATGATTTTACATACCGCGTGGCCTATTCTTCTGATGCGGAAGAACTGGGCAGAATCGGACTTGCGCCGTCAAATCTTGATGCGGTTCTGGCGGGAAACACGCCCAAACCTCAAATTATTTCCGATATTCCGGCGTGGCAGGCGCCGTTCAGGCTGCCGCTACGTGAAGACGCCTTTGTGCTGCGTGCGCTTTATCCGTTACGCGGTGAACTGGATGAAGGCCGTCAAACGCCGGTCATGGGCGCACTGGAACTGACACAGGACATTACCGGAGACTATGAACAGGTACTGGCCTTTCAGGGCATTATTGTGGTTATGTGTCTGCTCTCCTCGGTAGTGCTGTTTACACTGCTGCTCATGTTGATACACCGTGCCGAACGGGTACTGGCCGACCGAATGCAGAAAAACCGACTGCTCGAAATTGAACTGCACAGCAATGAAAAACTGGCAAGCATGGGCAGGGTGATAGCCAGCATAGCCCACGAAATACGCAACCCTCTGGGCATCATCCGCTCAAGCGCAGAACTTCTGCAAAACCGCATGGATAAGACCGACGCGGCCACTACGCGCATTCTGAGGGCGATCTATGACGAGTCCCTGCGCCTGTCCCAAACAGTCAACGACTTTCTGGACTACGCCAGACCGCGCCGCCCCAAACAGGATATGGTGGACGTCAATCTGGTTTTGGATCAACTTCTGGCTTTTCTGGAAGGAGAACTGGGCCACCACGGCGTGACGCTGGAACGCGCTGTAGCGCCGGCGCTTTTTGTGCGTGGCGACAAAGATTTACTGTACAGGGCCTTTTACAACATACTGGTTAATGGCCAGCAGGCCATAGACGGGCTGGGCTTTCTGCGCATCACGGCCGATCTGGACAACCTGGGCCGCGTCCGTCTGGAATTTCTGGATTCCGGGCCAGGCTTTGACCCTGCGGCGCTGCCACAACTGCTTGACCCCTTCTTTACTACCAAGGCCGCGGGCACCGGCCTTGGCCTGCCTATTGTACAGTCCATTATCCTCAGCCACGGCGGATTGATTGAACTGGAAAACGGGCCTGTCGGCGGGGCTCTGGTACGCGTGCTTTTGCCGTACGCGCCACCGACGGCAGCGTAGCAGTTAGCAGATGGGTCAGGCCGATGACGAACCCGCTTCGAGCTTGCCTGGCGCGCGGCAATACGGCATACTCTGTCTTAAGGCAAGGTATTCAGACAGACGCGGGGTTGGGCATGCGGCCGGAACTTTTGCTTCTTGACATAGGCAATACATCCATCAAGGTTGGACTTGCCGACAAAAGCCGTGTGCTGACTTCGTACAGTCTGCGTACCGACACAGGGCAGACGGCTGACAGTCTGGGCCTGACCCTCCTTTCTGTGCTGCGTCACGCTGAAGTGGCCGCTTCCGGAATTCAGGTCTGCGTGGCGTCGTCTGTCGTGCCGGGTTTTGACCCGTTGTTGCGCGAGGCGGTAGCCCGATATGTAAAATGTCCCTTGTACAGTGCGCTGAAAGATATGCCTGTTCCTCTGGAAAACCGCTACAAGCGGCCTGCGGAGGTCGGGGCGGACAGATTGGTGGGCGCGTATGCCGCGCGCAGGCTTTGCCCTGACGCGCCGTCTTTTGTTGTTGTGGATTTCGGCACGGCCGTCACTTTTGACTGCGTGCGCGGTCATGAGTATCTGGGGGGGCTGATTTTCCCCGGGCCGCTCACGGCAATGAGCGCGTTGGCGCGTGAAACGTCCAAATTGCCCAGAGTCAATCTGGATATCAGCGCCAAAGAGCCGGCCCCCGGCCGGGACACGGAAACAAGCATTCGCCATGGGCTGGTGTTCGGTTTCGTCTGTATGGTGGAGGGTTTGACGCGGCGGCTTGTACAACAACTGCAAGAACCCTGTCCGGTGCTTGGCACGGGAGGTTTTGTTGCCGCCATCGCACGCCTGAGTCCCGTTTTTGATCAGGTGCTGCCCGATCTTGTCCTGGAGGGTCTGCGGCGTCTTTATTACGAATCGTCAAATGTTTTGCCAAAGCGATAAAAGTCTGTTTTGAATCGTGCCACATATTTCAATATCCCCTACGGGCAAAGGAGCTTCAACATGAGCACTGTCGCAACTGTATTTGGTCGTGAGATTCTGGACTCGCGCGGCAATCCCACTGTGGAAGTGGAAGTGTCGCTGGAGTCGGGCATCAGTGCCCGCGCAGCCGTGCCGTCCGGCGCTTCGACCGGCACGCGTGAAGCACTGGAAATGCGCGATGGCGATAAAAAACGCTATGGCGGCAAGGGCGTGACCAAGGCCGTGGAACACGTCAACAGTGAGATAGCCGACGCTGTCGCCGGGCTTGACGTCTTGCGTCAGGTGCAGATTGACAACACGCTCATTGACCTTGACGGCACGGACAACAAATCCCGTCTTGGCGCCAACGCCATGCTCGGCGTCTCTATGGCTTGCGCACGGGCCGCGTCCACTTTTCTCGGTCTGCCGCTCTATCAGTATCTGGGCGGCGTGAACGCCAAAATGCTGCCCGCGCCCATGATGAACATTATCAACGGCGGCGTGCACGCGCCCAACAATTTGGACATTCAGGAGTTTATGATTATGCCGGTGGGGGCGCTGACCTTCCGTGACGCCCTGCGCATCGGCGTGGAAATTTTTCACACGCTCAAGACGATTCTGGCAAAAGACGGGCATGTCACGAGCGTGGGGGACGAAGGCGGTTTCGCGCCCAACCTCAAAAATCACGACGCTGCCTTTGGCTATGTCATTAAAGCCATTGAAGAAGCCGGATACAACCCCGGCAGTGAAGTGGCGCTCGCCGTTGACGTCGCCTCTTCTGAATTTTTCAAGAACGGCAAATACGTTCTTGCTGGTGAAAATGCATCGTTCAGCAATGCTGAAATGACTGAATGGCTTGCTGAGTTCACACGCAAATATCCGCTGATTTCCATTGAAGACGGCATGGCCGAGGGCGACTGGGACGGATGGGGCATGCTCACCGCGACGCTCGGCGAAAAAGTGCAGCTCGTGGGCGACGACGTTTTTGTTACAAACCCCGCCATGTTGGCTGAAGGCATTTCCGAGGGCGTGGCCAATTCCATTCTCATCAAGTTGAATCAAATAGGCACTGTCACTGAAACGCTTGATACCATTGAAATGGCCAAGGAAGCGGCGTATACCACGGTAATTTCTCACCGTTCAGGTGAAACGGAAGACAATTTCATTGCGGATCTGGCCGTGGGTGTCAACGCCGGGCAGATCAAGACAGGCTCGCTCTGTCGCTCAGAGCGCATGACCAAATATAATCAGCTGTTGCGCATTGAAGAAGAACTTGGTGACAGCGCCGAGTACTTCGGCCCTATGCTGGCGGAATACTATTCGCTTGGCGGGGCCGGAGAGTGAAACGACATTGAATGATTTTGATTGACGGTAAAAAAATCGCATTTGCACTGCGTGAGGAACTTGCGGCACAGGTGGCGGTCGGCGTGGCCGACGGCCACCGGCCACCGGGGCTGGCCGTTATTCTTGTTGGCGAGGACGCTGCTTCGCAGGTGTATGTGAGTAACAAGGAGCGGGCCTGCATTGCGGTCGGCATTGTTTCCTTTGCCTTTCACCTGCCTGCGGCGACAGGTCAGGACGAACTGCTGGCCCTGATAGCCGAATGCAACGCTCGTCCGAATGTGGACGGCATTCTACTGCAGCTGCCGCTGCCTCCGCACCTTGACGCGCAAGCCTGTTTGCTGGCTATTGATCCGGCAAAGGATGTAGACGGCTTTCACCCGCAAAATGTGGGGCGTCTTTCCATAGGGTTGCCGGGCTTCGCGCCCTGCACTCCCGCCGGTGTTATGGAACTGTTGAAGCGTTATGACCTTTCCCCCGTCGGCAAAAAGGCGGTGGTTGTGGGCAGATCTAATATTGTGGGCAAACCGCTTGCCATGCTGCTGGCGAGGCCGGGCGCTTACTCAGACGCCACAGTGACGCTGTGCCATTCACGCACGGCGGATATTGCGGGCGAATGCCGCACCGCGGAATTTTTGTTTCTCGCTGTGGGGCGTCCGGGTTTTGTCACGGTTGACATGGTGCGTGAGGGCGCTGTGGTGATTGACGTGGGCATTAACCGTACGCCGCAAGGCTTGCGCGGCGATGCGGATTTTGAAAGCGTGAGCCGCAAGGCACGGGCCATCACGCCTGTGCCCGGCGGCGTTGGCCCTATGACCATCGCCATGTTGTTGAAAAATACCGTCCAGGCTTGGCAGGAACGGGCATAATTGAGGTTCTTATGTACAGAAATGCGAAAAATGTCGAGTATTACATGATCGGCAAGGGCGCGCTTTCTCAACTGGGGGATATTCTGGCGCCGTTGCGCGCGGTGGACAGAGACGCACCGGCCCTGTTTTTTCTTGACCATTATTTTAAGGGGAAGGATCTCGCCGCCCGGCTGCCCGTGGAAAGCCGTGACATGATCCACTATGTGGATACCGGCGAGGAGCCGACAACGCAAAGCGTAGACGGATACACCGCCGATGCGGGGGCTTTTTTGAGCGGGCGCAAGCCTTGCGCCCTGCTGGCCTTTGGCGGCGGCTCCACATTGGACACCTGTAAATGCGTGGGCAATCTGCTGACAAATCCCGGCAAGGCCGAAGACTATCAGGGATGGGAGCTTGTCAAAAATCCCGCGCCGTATAAAATCGCGGTTCCCACTCTTTCCGGAACCGGCTCTGAAACATCGCGTACAGGTATTGTGCGCAATAATGCAAAAAATCTGAAACTCGGCATGAACAGCGATTTTACCATGTTCGATCAGGTGCTGCTTGATCCTGATCTGACGGCGAGCGTGCCCAGAAATCAGTATTTTTATACAGGAATAGATACTTGGATGCATTGCTTTGAGAGTATTTCCGGTTCGTATCGCAACGTGGTTGTAGACGCACTGGCAGCCAAGTCCATGGATTTGTGCAAAAAGATTTTTCTTTCCGATGACATGATGAGTGAGGAAAACCGCGAGACAATGATGATTGCCTCGTTTTTGGGCGGAATGGCTGCCGGTTTCGTTGGTACGGTCCACCCTGTTTCCGCGGGTTTGAGCATGGTGCTGCGTATGCCTCACGGCATTGCCAACTGTTATGCGCTTTCTGTGCAGGAAGACATTTATCCTGAAGAATACAGAGATATTATGGCAATGATGTCACGTCAGGGCATTGATTTGCCAAAGGGCATCTGCCGTCATTTGAGTGGCGCGCAGTACGACGCCTTGTATGAAGCCAGCATTGTGCATGAAAAGCCTTTAGCAAACCGGCTTGGCCCTGATTTCAAAAAAATTCTGACCAAAGAAAACATCATCGAACGCTTCAAACGGATGTAGCAATAGAATTTGCCATAATTATTGAACGCGTTTCAAGGGAATCTTTTCAAGGGATGTTTTGTGGAGACTAAAATCAATTTCAGCGGACGTTCCATCCGCTACACGGAAGAGGAAATCGCCGTGGTTGTGGAAGCCATGCGCTGTGCCGACCCATTGACGCAGGGTCGACACATGCGTGAGTTTGAACGTTGTTTTGCACACTACCAGAATGTTGCCGAAGGTTCCTGCTTCACTGTCATGAACGGCTGTTCCGCCCTGGAAATATCGGCCCAGCTCTGCCGCTTCAAGCCTGGCGATGAATTGGTTATTCCGGCGCATACTTTTACAGCTTCGGCTTACCCGTATGTGAAAAAAGGCGTCCGTCTTGTCTGGGCGGATGTGGACAGGCTCACGCGCGTCGTCACTGCGGAGAGCATTAAAAAAGCGCTGACGCCCAATACAAAAGCCGTGGTGGTTGTGCATCTGTACGGTTATATCGCAGACATGCCGGAAATAGCGGCTCTTTGTCGGGAACGCGGGCTTATTCTTATTGAAGACGCTGCTCAGGCTGTCGGCGCGGAAGTGGACGGCAAAAAGTCCGGCAGTTTTGGCGATATGGGCATATTTTCCTTTCATTCGCACAAAAATCTTACTACGCTGGGCGAGGGGGGCATGCTGTATGTGCGTGATCCCGCGCTGGCGGCTGTGGTGCCGACGCTGCGTCACAACGGGCACTGCGACTATGTTTTTGAGCGGCCGGACTACTGGAAGCCGGCCATGGGCAACGTGGACATCCCGACGCTGGACGGCGAGGCGCTGATGCCCCACAATTATTGTTTGGGCGAGGTGGAATGCGCCCTTGGCGTCAAATTGCTGGAGCGGATTGATCAGATAAATGACGAAAAACGGGCGAGAGCTCTGTATTTCATTGATGCTCTTACCGATTTTCAAGAGTTGGAATTCCACCGCGTGGATTCCCGCCGCCACAACTATCACCTGCTGGCGGCGCGTATGACAACAGGCCCGGATATGCGGGATCGCTTTATTCGCGCCATGGCTTTTGAAAAGGGAGTGAAATGCGTTGTACAGTACATCCCGCTGAACCGTTATGATTTTTACCGCCGTCTCGGCTACGGTGAAGCCTCCTGCCCGTGCGGCGACGATTTTTTTGACAGCATGGTGTCTTTCCCCTTCCAGCACTGGCTGAGCAATGAGGATATCAATTATATGCTGATGGCAACGCGTGAGGTGCTGTGCTCTTTGCGCGGGGCTGAAAAATAATATCAAAATTGCTTATCTCCTCCCCCGCGACGAATTATGGCAGATCAGACCGTGGCTGAAGGCGCTGTATGCGTGAAAAAATGTTGTATAGTCATTCCGGCCGTGAAAAAAAACGCGGTCATTCCGGATCAGCTTGTCAAACGGCTTGCCGGCGTCACGCTGATTGACCGCGCCATACACACCGCGCGCGCAGTGGCGGCCGGAGTGGATGTTTTTGTTGTCACGGACAGTCAGGAGATAGCGCTTGTCTGTGAACGCTCGGGCGTTGAATGCCGCCGCAACAGCGCTCTGCGTTTTACAAGCCTGGACATCGTGGCTGAACTGCGCGACGCACTCGCCGAACTGGCCGAACGTTACGAACACTGTCTTATTTTACGCGCCTCCTGTCCCCTGCTGACCTGGGTGGATGTGGAAGACGCATGGAAACAATACTGTGAAGCGCAGGCCGACAGCCTTGTTACGGTCAAAAGCGTGCGGCAGCGTATATGGAATGTGCGCGACGGCAGCTTGGAGCGTCTGCTTGACGATGGCATCGGCGAAGAGCAGTTTTTGGTGGAAAGCCGGGCGCTGATCATTGTGCGTCTCAACCAGCTGCAAGGTGGCGGAACCGGCCACCCCAGGGTTATTCCTTACTTTCTTAACGAACGGGCCATTGAGATTCAGAGTTACCAGGACTGGTGGATCTGCGAACGCCTGCTGTTGCGGCGGCATCTGGTGTTTGTGGTTGCGGGTTATCCGGCCATCGGCTTGGGACATGTTTTTCGTGCGCTTATGCTGGCCCATGAGATAAGCAGCCACAAGATTTCCTTTGTCTGCACACGCGGAAGCGAACTCGCCGTGGAGAGTATTGCCCGCAAGGATTACCGCATTGTGCGTCAGAACCAGGAGCATCTGGCCGACACGGTGCTTGCGTTGCGTCCTGATATGGTGATCAACGACATATTGAATACTGACGCGCCGTATATGGGCCGGCTTGTCTCAGCCGGGGTGTGCTGCGTTAATTTTGAAGACGAGGGGGCCGGCGCTGTTATGGCGGATCTTGTTGTCAACGCGCTCTATGAAAGCGCCGGGAGCACAGAGCGTCTGCGTTGCGGACCGGAGTATTTTTGTCTGCGGGATGAATTTGTGGGCGCCTGTCGCAATGTGCTGCGGCAGCAGGTCAAAACCGTGCTCATTACGTTTGGCGGCACAGACTCCAGAGATTTTTCGCGCCGTGTGCTCAGTGTTATTGAGCCGGTCTGCCGGGCGTACAATATAGCCATCCGCCTTGTGGCCGGGCCGGGGTATGCTCACAAGGAGGCTATGGAATCCCGTTTGCGGGAGCTTGCCAACCCTCTTGTGGAATTTACCTGGGCCACCAATGTGATGAGCCGGATGATGGAAGGAGCGGATCTGGCCGTCTGCTCCGCCGGACGCACCGTGTACGAGCTGGCGCACATGCGCGTGCCGGCCATGGTGGTGGCCCATCACGAACGCGAAGCCGGCCATGCCTTTGCCCGGCCGCGCAACGGCTTTGCTTTTCTTGGCATTATGGACAACATCAGCGACGCTAAAATCCGCAATGTATTTCTGGCCATGCTGAAATACAAACGGAGGGCGCGTTTTTTTGAACGCCAGTCACGACTCGACTTTACCGACAACAAGGCGCGTGTCATCGCTCTTATGATGCATGCCGCCGGATTGGCGGATTAACAGCCCCGTTGCCGGCACTGCCGGAGGGTATCGTCATGCCGACAGGCAAAATTGTGGCTGTTGTTCAGGCCCGCTTGGGATCCAGCCGTTTGCCCATGAAATCTCTGCTCTGCCTGCGGGATATGCCGCTTGTTGACTGGGTGACGCGCCGCCTGGGGCGCGCAAAAAATCTGGATCAGATCATAGCGGCCGTGCCGGATACTGAACGTGACGAACCGCTGCTCGACCATTTACGGCGGCACAAGGTGCCCTGTTTTGCCGGACCTGAAGATGATGTGCTTGCCCGCCTTGTTCTGGCGGCCAAAGCCGCGGACGCGGATCTGGTAGTGCGTGTGTGCGCGGATAACCCACTGATATGGGGGGAGGCAGTTGACCGTCTGATTGAGCACTATGGTCTCGTCGACTGCGACTATGCCTATAACCACATCCCCCGCGGCAACCGCTGGCCGGACGGTCTGGGGGCTGAAGTCGTTTCCCGCGAGCTTTTGGAAGAGCTGGACGAACGGGCCGACAAACCCTCACAGCGCGAACACTGCCTGAATTACATCTGGGACAATGCGGCCGTGTATCGCATTTCCACCTTTGATCCTGCTGAGTCCTGGCTCTGTCGCCCGGATCTCAAGCTGGATGTAGATCGGCCGGAGGATTTCCGTCGTCTGGCGCTTCTGCCCCTTGAACACGACATGGATGCCCGTGCCATTGTACGGGTTTTTGACGATTCGCAAAACAGGAAGTCATGATTTCAGAGCGTTTCCTGCCGGTATTTTGCCTTGACCGCTGCTATTTTTTCTTCCTGACTGGTCATGCTTTCCAGAATCTCTTCGCTTTGCCGTTGCGCCTCTTCAAAACGTGTGAGCAGGTCGGCTGATCGCGTGTGATCGGCATACACAGCCGGGTCGGCCAGCAGGTTTTCCGCTTCGCTTTGTTCTTCAATCACGCGGGCCAGCCGTGCTTCGAGTTCTTCATAGCGGTCTTGCAGGGGTTTGATCTCTTTGTGCAGCGCGTTGCGTTTGTCAGCCGCCTCGCGTTTGAGGCGCTTTTGTTCCTCCCGTGAGAACGCCGGGGCGGATTTGCCGTCGGTTTGCGGCATGGGCCGCACAGTTTGGAGAGCCCGTCGCGATTCGTCGTAGGCGGCAAAATCGCTGTGCCGGGCAATGCCGTTTCTGTCCAGTTCCCATACTTCGGCGCCCACCTGCGAAAGCAGCCATCGGTCATGGGCCACCATGACGAGCGTGCCGTTATATTTTTGCAGGGCCTTTATCAGAGCCTCACGGCTTTCCAGATCCAGGTGATTTGTGGGTTCGTCCAAAAGCAGCGTGTTGCAGCGTTTCAAAAAAAGGCTTGCCAGCACAAGACGGCTTTTTTCACCACCGGAAAGGGCGCTGACCTGGCGGTCAAAGTATTCCTGCCCGAGCAGAAAAAGCCCGAGCACGCTCATCAGTTCTTCCTCGGTTGTGTGCGGGTCTGAGAGCATGCGTATTTCACCGAGCACGGTCGTGTCCGGCCGCAGTGTTTCCATCTGGTGCTGGGTGTAATAGCCAAGGCGTATCTGCGAGGCGGAAACAAGATTGCCGCCGCTGCGCTCGTGAACGCCTGCCAGCAGTTTGAGCAGCGTGGATTTGCCGCAGCCGTTGTGGCCCACCAGCGCCGCGCGCTGGCCGCGGTACAACGTAAATGTGAGCGGCGGCCAGAGTTTTTTGCCGTCAGAAAAATGAAAAGCCATGTCCACGGCGGCCAGCACAATTTTTTCGGAATGTGGCGCCTCGGGCCAGGAAAAATGGAGTTCCCTGCGTTTGGGTTCAGGGCGCAAATCTTCCAGTTCTTTTTCCAGCTTTTTTGCCATCTTCTGTCGAGATCCGGCCTGACGGGCCTTGGATGCCTTGGCCCTGAAGCGATCTACAAACGCTATTTTGCGGGCTATTTCACTTTGTAGGGCGCGGGCTTCGCGTTCGCGCTGCATGTTGTATTCTGCCTGAACGGCAAGGAAGCCGGTATAGTTTGTCTTGCGGAAAACGGGGCGGGAAAGGCCCAGATAAAGAATGTGCGTCCCCACCTTGTCCATGAAAACGCGGTCATGGGCCACAAAAACAAGCGCGCCCTTGAAATCCAGCAGAAAAGTTTCGAGCCACTCCACTGCGTCCATATCCAGATGGTTGGTAGGCTCGTCCAATAAAAGCACGTCAGCTCCTGCCGTGAGCACACGCGCCAGTTTGGCGCGTTCCCGCCAGCCGCCGGAAAGGCTGCGCAAGGTGCGCGCCCATTTATTTTCAGCAAAGCCCAGGCCGGAGAGAACGGCTTTGGCGCGGTGTTCCGGGTTATAGCCGTATAGTGCCTCCAGTTCTGTCTGGCGGCGCATGAGTGAGGCAAGGCGCTCGTCGTTCTTGCTGTCGGCAGCGGCTTTCCATTCTTTCCAGAAATTGTTCCAGTCGTGCAGAACATTCAGCACATAGCCGAGCAGTGGCGCGTCCAGGATTTCTTCCGTAAATTCCTGCTCCACATAGCCCAAACGGCAGTTTTTGGGCAGAACAGCCCTGCCTCCGTCAGGCGATTCCGCTCCGGCGATAAGGCGCAGCAGTGTGGATTTGCCCGTGCCGTTTGGCCCGCAGACGCACAGTCGGACTCCGAAATCCACCTCAAGGGAAAAGGATCTGAAAATATCCTTGCCTGTGAAGGCTTTTGAAAGTTCCTGAATGCTGATCATAAAAACCCTTCGCGTAGGTAACCTTCTACGGTTTCAGCCAGACCTTCGCTCAGGCTGACCGCTGGCGTCCAGCCGAGTTCTGTTTGTATACGGGAGGAGTCGCACAGCCAGCCGGACTGCTTTGCCTCACGGTATTTGTCGAAATTCCAGATAGGGACGCGGCCTTGCGGGCCTGTCAATCTGCCGCGCATACAGCCGAAGGCTGTGGAAAGCGCGGCAGTGGCGGCCATGACGGGCAAGGGCATGCGCAGCACGCGCATAGTGCCGGGCTTGCCGGTTATATCCCTCAATGTCCGGCCCATAGATCTGCAGAACTCGGCCATAGTGTGCCGCGCGCCGTCATTGACGTGGTAGACGCCGTTGGCCTGTGCCGCGCAGCAGCGCAGAACGGCCTTTGCCATGTCTTTGGCGTGCACAATGGAGACGGGAAAAGTCCGGAATGCGCCGGGACTGACGGCAATACCTTTGGCTGCGCCTTTGAAGACGGGCAAAAGGCCTTTGTCGCCCGAGCCGTAAATGATCGGCGGGCGCAATACAACAAGGCGGTCGCCGATCGCCCTCCCGAGCGTCTGCTCCGTCATGAGTTTTGACCAGCCGTAAGCGGAGACGGGCGCGGGCGGAGTTGTGTCCGTCACGCCGGGGGCGACGCAGCAGGGACCTGTGGCCGCAAGGCTTGAGACCAGAATAACCCGTTCCGGCAGCCTGTTCCCTGTTGACAGGTGCCCCAGCGCTTTGGCAAGGACTGAGGCGGCAAGGGCGTTGGCCCGCAGATAGTCCTGCCAGCCAAGGCCGAAGAGCAGGGCCGCCAAGTGGACGACCACATCCTGTTCTTCAAGGGCTTCAGCCAGCCCGGCTCCGCTTTGAAGATCAGCCTGGGCCGCTGCAACGCCCCGCGGCAGACGCCCTGTGCGGGAAGACGCCCGCGTAAGGCAAGTGACGCGCGCGCCTGCAGCCTGAAGCAAGGGCAAAAGATGAAGGCCCACAAAACCTGTGCCGCCGGTAACGAGCACGTTTTTGCCGGCCAGATGGTCATTGTTCATGGCGATGTTCCAGAAAATTTTCCCGTGCCGGCTTATGCGATTTCCCGCCGGTAAATGCGGTAGCGTTTTGTGATTATACCGGAAAAATCTTCAAGCAGATCATTGATGGCCGTATTGTCCTCCAGTACCCAGGAACCTTCCACCCACTGAAAGTCTGGATTTACGCTGGCTTTTTCCAACATGTAATCCAGAAGCAGCAAGGGCAGGCCAAGCAGGCGGAATTCTTTTTTGACGCCGAAAAGAATTATTCTGTACCCGCTGCGGATCTGCTCTCTTGTTCGCCACCAATGCCAAAGCGCGGTGACGCCCAGCCTGCCGTTCAGGCGTTTGAGCAGGGGGTTCATGTCCGGCAGCGCCACCATGCCGGCGGCAGGTTCGTCGTTATGGAAAAAGAGGACGAAAAATTCCGGATTCAGTATCTCCTTGAGCTCCTTGACATGTTGCTCGGCTTCTGCTTCGGAAAGAGGAGAAAAACCCCAGTTGTCGGCCCAGGATTCGCGGTAGAGGTCAAGCATGATGCGTATGTCCGCGGCAAGGGTCGCTTTTGAGGACGAGCGGCGTGTGAAGCGCGCCTCGGCTTTGAGGCGGGTTATTTCATCCCGTAGCCGGTCCGGCAGAGAAAATCGCGTGCGCTCAATAAGCCAGGCAAATAAATCCTGTTCTTTGCGCAAAAGCCATGTTTCCAGCATTTCGGCATACCGGGGCGGGTTCCAGGGCATCATGATTGTCGGGGCTTTTTCAAAGCCGTCCACCAGCAGGCCGCAGGTGTAGTTTGTGGAGGGGTTCAGCGGACCGCGCATGAAGGTCATGCCCGCGCGGGCAAGACTGCAGCGCGCTGTTTCCAGCAGCGCATGGGCGGCCTGTTCGTCGTTTTCGCATTCGAAAAAGCCGAAAGCCCCGCACTGCTCTCCGGCAAAGTCGTTGTATTTTTTATCCACAATGGCGGCTATGCGTCCCACGGGCCGTCCGGCGCGCAACGCCAGAAAAAGCTCCCTGTCTGCAAAATCCCAAAAGGGATGCTCGTCCGGCGTTAAAAGTGCACGCTCTTGATTTTCGAGGGGCGGCACCCACAGCGGGGCAGCCGCGTGGACAGCAAAGGGCAGGTTGATAAAACTTGTGAATTCCTGTTTGGAACATACCGGAATAATTGATACCGTCATGCCGTTGCCGTGTGTTTGCATTGCAGGGCTGACCCGTTTTGCAAGGTTCCGCGCAGTTCTTCCATGCTTGTGATGCCGATTTCTTCGCAGGCAGCCGACAGTTGTGCCGCCACAGCAAAGGCGCAGTCCGGGCGCATAAAATTGCCGCTGCCTATCTGTACCGCGTGTGCGCCAGCCAAAATGAACTCCAGCGCGTCGTGGGCGTTCACAATGCCGCCTACGCCGACAACGGGAATATGCACGGCCTGCACAATCTGCCAGACGCAACGCAACGCCACAGGCTTGATGGCCGGGCCGGAAAGGCCGCCCAGCACGTTGGCGAGCTTCGGGCGGCGCAAGCGCAGGTCAACAGCCATGCCGAGCAGGGTATTGATGCACGAAACGCTGTCCGCACCCGCCTCTTCCACACTTTTCGCCATGAGCGCTATGTCCGTGACGTTCGGCGAGAGTTTGACCATAACATGCTTGCGCGGCGCGGCTTTGCGCACAGCGCTCGTGACGGCGGCGGCAAGCGTCGGATCCTGGCCGAAAAGCACGCCGCCTTTGGCGACATTGGGGCAGGAAACATTGATTTCCAGGGCGGCCACACCGTCTTCCACGTTCAGGCGGGCGGCCAGATCGGCAAATTCATCTGCGGATGCAGCATAGATATTGGCAATAATCGGCGTATCCCGCCATGGCAGGGACGGCAATTTGTGCGCGCAAAAGTCTTCCACACCGTCGTTTTGCAGGCCTACCGCATTGAGCATGCCGGCTGCTGTTTCCACAACGCGCGGGCAGGGGTTGCCTTCACGCGGGAGCAGCGAAATGCCCTTCACCACAATGCCCCCCAGACTTTTCAGATCGCCGTAGGGCGCAAATTCCAGCCCGCAGCCGAACGTGCCGGACGCCGTGAGCACCGGGTTTTTGAGGGCAAGATCGTGAGTTTGCCCGCGCAGGGTGACTGAGATATCCATAAATTTTACAATTTCACCTGATCAGCCCAGAATACAGGTCCCTGACGGCAAGCCTGCACGAGACCGCCGCGTTTTTCCGGAGTTGGCCAGGCGTCGCTTGTTCTGGTCACGCATCCAAGACACGCCCCTACACCGCATGCCATGGTGTTCTCAAGCGAAATCTGCGTGCGCGCCTTGAGTTCCTTGGCGAATTTGCGCACAGTTTGCAAAAAGGGCAGCGGACCGCAGGCCAGCACAAGGCCGTTTTGTTCCGCGCAGTCACGCATGCGTTCGTTCAAGGTGAAGATAAAATTATCCAGTTCTCCGTGCCTTGTTTCGCGCAGGCTGTCCAGCGGTATGTATTCGTGGATGTTGTCAACAGGGTAGCATTGCAACGGCTCGCGATGACCAAAAAGCATACTTGTGTTCCACGGTTTGGGATGCGCATTGACATAGCCCACAAAGGGCACAATTCCCATGCCTCCGGCGAGCAACAGGGTCTGGCTGTCCGGTTCCACGGCAAAGCCGTTGCCGAGCGGGCCCCATACATTCACCTCTTCGCCGTGTTTCAGCTGGGCCATGCGCCGCGTTCCTCGTCCGCAAACCTGAAAAAAACATATCAGGCAACGGGCAGTCGTATGACAGATGCTGAAGGGTCTTGCCCAGGGCAGTTCAAGCCCGAAAGCGGCTGGCCGCAACATAAGAAACTGGCCGGGCCGCCAGCTTTCCCAGCCGGGGCGGGGCAGGCGCAGGGCAAAAAAACGGTATTCGCCCTCTGGGCCGGCAGGGCCGAAGGGTGTCAGCTCCAGCGCGGGAAGACGGCTCAATATGGGCTTGCTTTGCATGCATGCAGTATATATGGAGCTTTGTCCTTCGGTCAACAGAGGTTCGGCGCCACTCAGGTCGAAAGCACGGCGCGCCCGGCACATCGTCATTTATCCGGTCGCGCGCCGCGCGGCAAAAAAATCCCGCAGGAGGTCGGCGCAGGCCTGTGCCCGTATGCCGCCCATATGCCAGACTTTGTGGTTGCAGAAAGGAACATCCAGGTATTCCGCGCGGGAAATCACGGCGCCGGCCCGCGCGTCCGCCGCTCCGAAAACAAGCCCGCCCACCCGCGCTTGCACCAGCGCCGCCGCGCACATGGGGCAGGGCTCCAGCGTGACAATGAGGGTACAGTTGTTCAGGCGGTAATTGTGAAGCATCTTCCCTGCCGCGCGCAACGCCAGTATTTCTGCGTGGGCCGTTGGGTCGTGCAGGCGTATGGGCGCGTTATGGGCCTGTGCGAGAATACGTCCGTCCGGGCCGGTCAGCAAGGCGCCCACAGGCGTTTCGCCGGCGTCGGCGCCTTTATGGGCAAGCGCGATGGCCATGTCCATAAGCCCTTCCCACGTGCGCCCGACAGGCGGGGCGGGCACCGGCCCGGACGGTTCAAAAACGTGCGGCAAGGCTGTCACACCCCGCCATGCTTGCCCGGTTTATATACAATCAGACGATACATGCAGAGAGGTTTCTGTTTGCCTACACGATAATGATTTTGCGCAGACGGCTGACCACGTCTTCCGGCGTGTCGCAAACGGTGACGAGTTTGTTGATTTCCGTCTCGTAAATAAAGCCGCCCTCTTTCATGGATGTGCCCATCCATTCGAGCAGGCCGCTCCAGAAGCTGGAGTCGTACAGGATGATGGGGACCGGCCGGGTGCGCCCTGTCTGCGCCGGCACAAATGCCTCCGAGAACTCGTCAATGGTGCCCATACCGCCGGGCATGACGATGTAGGCCATGGCGTATTTGAGGAACATGAACTTGCGGATGAAAAAGTAGCGAAAATCGCAGCGGGTCTTCACATAGCTGTTGCAGCTCTGCTCGTGCGGCAGACGGATGTGCAGCCCGACGGATTCGCCCCCTGCCTCGCACGCGCCCTTGTTTGCCGCTTCCATGATCCCGGGGCCGCCGCCGGTGATAACGCCGAAGCCCGCGCCTACCAGCAGGCGGGCGATTTTTTCGGCGTCCTGGTAGTGAATGCTGTCCGGAGCGGAGCGGGCCGAGCCGAAAATGGAAATACAGTTGACATTCAGGGCGTTGAGCGTGTCCAGCGCCTGTACCATTTCCGACATGATCTGGAATGCGCGCCATGATTCGGTCGTCACGGAAGCCAGATCATCCACAATATTCTGTCGCAGTTCAGGCATGGCTTCTCCAGGGCACGACGTTCTCAGCTGTGCAAAAAATGACGACGATAACGGCAGTATATGCGCGTCGCAACGCGAAGGCAACTTGGGGTCTTGCGCCGGGGTCTGATGACGGGCATACTGGGCGCGGGCATATTTAACTGTAGTGGAATCGCCGTGCGCATTATTGCAGGAACCCTGGGCGGACGCAGGCTTAACACCGTGAGCGGGGAAGGTTTTCGCCCTGCCATGGGCAGAACGCGCGAAGCGCTGTTCTCCATGCTCACAGCGCGGGGTATTGACTGGCAGACAACGCGCGCGCTGGATATTTTTGCCGGCAGCGGCAGTCTGGCCTTTGAGGCCCTGAGCCGCGGCGCGCCACGCGCGCTTTTTGTTGAAAACGCGCTCCATGCCGTGCGCTGTCTGCGTGGGAATGTCGCGGCATTGGGGGTTCACGCGCAAACGCGCATTGTGTGTGAAAACGCGTTGCATTTTTTGAAACGTCCTTCGACGGGAACCTTTAATCTGGTTTTTTTGGATCCGCCGTACGGCAAAAATTTGCTTGCGCCGTCGTTGACAGCTTTGCTTGAAAATGCCTGGTTGGCCCCTGGGGCCTTTGTCACGGCGGAAATTGAAAAAGAGGCCGCGTTTGAACCACCCGCTCCGCTCACGCTGTCGGCAGAGCGTTTTTTCGGCAGAACGCGTATCTGTATCTGGACGTCGCCATGAAAACAGTTCTTTATCCCGGCACGTTTGATCCGCTGACAAACGGCCATTTAAGCCTGATCCGACGCGCCGGCGACGTTTTTGATCAGGTTATTGTGGCGGTGGCGGACAACACGCCCAAGCTGCCGCTTTTCAGTCATGAAGAGCGTGTGGAGATGGCCCGCGAAGCACTGAAAGACAAAAGACGCGTCATTGTGGAGCCGTTTTCAGGTCTTACTGTGGAATACGCGGCAAGACGCGGGGCCTGCGCTCTAGTGCGTGGTTTGCGCGCTGTTTCCGACTTTGAGTATGAATTTCAGCTTGCCCTGATGAATCGTCGTTTACAGCGCCGCATCCAGACGGTTTTTTTGATGACGGACTATCAGTGGCTGTTCATCAGCTCCACTATTGTCAAGGCGGCGGCCAGCCACGGCGCGGACGTCACAGGCCTTGTGCCGGACAATGTGCGGTTGAAACTGATGGAAAAATACGGGAAGGGCGAAGTGCGGCAGGGCACGCCCTGCCTTGGGCCTTCTTACGGCGGCTTTCGCGTTTCGTGACGGACCGCGACGCCCTTGCCGTCGTTTGTCTGGCCGGGCCGACAGGGTCGGGCAAAACCGCGATGGCCCTTACTCTCGCCGAGGCGCTCAACGGCGAAGTGATCAACGCCGACTCCCGTCAGGTCTATGCCGATTTTCCGATTGTCACGGCGCAGCCTGCGCCGGAAGAACGCGCCCGCTGCCCCCATCATCTTTATGGTTTTTTGCCCACAGATCGTAAAATCAGCGCCGGGCAATGGGCGCGGGAAGCGCTTGAAACAGTGCGCGGCGTTCTCGCTCGCGGCAAAACACCCTTGCTGGTCGGCGGCACCGGCTTGTATTTTCAGGCGATTTTGCGCGGCATCGCCGCTGTGCCGCCTGTGGATGCGGCCGTAAGCGCGGAGCTTGCGGAGCGTTTGGAAAAAGAGGGTTCGGCCGTCCTGCATACGGAACTTTGCCGCGCGGATCCAAGGTATGCCGCGCGTATTCACCCCAACGACAAACAGCGCATTCTGCGCGCGCTGGAAGTCCTGCGCTCCACCGGCCAGCCTTTCAGCTGGTGGCACGCTCACGCCATGTCGTCCCCGATGTGCCGGGGGCCGCTGCTTGTGCTGAATGCGGCTCTGTCCGTCCTGACGCCGCGTCTGGCCCGTCGTATCGATCAGATGCTCGTTGCGGGTGCGCTTGACGAGGCAAGGCAAGCCTTTGAACGCTGCGATAATCCCGGCGCTCCCGGATGGTCCGGTATCGGCGCGGCAGAGAGCCTTTCGCATATTATGGGGCATATCAGCCTTGAGGAATGCCGCAGGCTTTGGCTGAAAAATACGCGCGCCTACGCCAAACGCCAGTTGACTTGGTTCCGCGCGCGGGCGCAGGCGCGCTTCATCGCTCCAGACGATGCCGCAGCCGCCCTGCATCTTGTTGCGCGGTTCCGCGAAGGGGAAAAATCAAAAAGATGACGGCACATACAGCGCGGCGCATTCTCGTTGTGGATATCGGCGGAACCAACTGCCGTTTTGCCGCCTTTACGCTTGAAGACGGGCGTCTTGCGCTTCTGCATTGTTTTTTGGCGGACGAGCGTCTTTTCGGGTGTGAATCGCACGCGGACCTGGAACTTCTGCGGGGGGGGGCGTGAATTCTGTCACATTGCGCATGGGCCGCATAGGCTATCTCAACGTGCTGCCCATTTATCATCCTCTGGAAGCGGGCATTCTGCCGCACAATTTTGAAATTGTTTCCGGCCCTCCGGCGCTGCTCAACGACATGATGGCCAGGGGGGAGTTGCACGTGTCTTCGTGTTCCTGTTTTGAATACGCATGCAGGCCGGACCGCTATTATCTCGTGAACGATCTTGCCATCGGCTCGCGCGGCCCTGTCATGAGCGTGCTGTTGCTTTCGCGCCTGCCCGTTGAGCGCCTGAACGGGCGCGAGATTCTGATCAGCGGCGAAACCCACACGTCTGTGGCCCTTCTGCGTCTGCTCATGCGCTTCCGTTATCATCTTGACGTCAAGTTTTCCACAGGTTCCGTCGAGCAGGCCCTGCGTTTGGCCGAGCCGCCCGTGGCCTTTCTTGCCATCGGCGACGAAGCCCTGCGTCTGCGCAATCATCCCGACTATCCCTGTCGTGTGGATATGGCCGAAGCCTGGCGGGACTGGACGGGTCTGCCCTTCATTTTCGGGCTGTGGGTGATCAGCCGCGACGCTGTGGAAAAAAAGCTTTTCGCGGACGACCCCGGCGCATTGCTGCGCCGCGCGCGGGACTGGGGCCTTGCGCACATGGACGTGATTCTGAACCTCACCGGCTACGGCTGCCCGCTTTCACGCGAGGAACTGCTCGTCTATTACCGCAAAGGCCTTGTGTACAGCCTCGGCGAGGAAGAACAACAGGGCCTGCGCCTGTTTTATGACAAGCTCGCGCAGGCCGGGATGATCCCCTCCGCGCCAGGTCTGTGCTTTTATTCATAGCGCCCGCGCTTTCCGTAAAAATAATTGACACACCTGCGCAGTTCGATATTATCTGTCGCGATACACGCGGGGTATTCAATTGATTTATTGTTCTTATACATTTTTCAGGCAGTTCGGGCGGTTCCCACTTCCTGCAGGAAGGGAGTCTGTGTGCCCTGTGTCCAGGTGTCGCTGTGACGCCCGGCAATAATCTGCCCAAAACCTTCGTGATCGGTGTGCTCCCCTGCGAGCTTGTGAACGCCTTTGTTGCGGAATTTGAGGCGGATGAAAAAGCGGCGGAGTGCGCCGCGTGAAATTTTCCCTGCTTGTCGTCACCACCGACAGACTGTATCTGGTTAAGCGCCTGTTCTACAGTCTTGTGGTGCAGACCTGCCGGGATTTTGAGGTGGTGCTCGTACACGGGGAGGCTTGCACGGAGCGTGCGCAAGCCTTGGCGCAAAAATTTGCCGGTCAATTGGCTATTTCGCATCTCATTGCTTCTCCTACACGTTCGCTTTCCAAGGCGCGCAATCTGGCCCTACCGCTGCTGGCGGGAGAGTATGTCGCCTTTCCTGATGATGATTGCGTGTATGAACCTGAGACGCTTGCCAATGTGCTTAATCTGTTTTGCTATCATCCTGAAATCGACATGTTGTTGAGCGGAACAACTGATTTGGATGATTGCAAGGGTGTTGCGGCAAAAAGTAAAATACACCGACTGAATCAATATTCCCTTTTCGGATACAGCTACAGTTTTGTGCAATTTTACAAAAAAGCCTGTGTGGACGCTGTAGGTGTCTTTGACGAACAGATCGGCGTTGGCGCGGAAACGCCTTGGGGTAGCGGCGAAGACACGGATTACGTGCTGCGGGCGTTTCAGGCCGGCTTCACTGTGTGGCACGCGCCGACAGTGTGCGTGCGGCACCCTGTTGTGAATTTCAGCAATCCTGGACTGTACGCGAAGGCGGATGCGTACGCTGGCGGTCGTATGTATTTGCTGCGCAAACACGCTATGCCGCTGTGGTTTCGTCTGTGTAATGTTGTGTACCCTTTGACGGCGCTGCTGCGGGAGGTTCCCAATCTAAGTAAGCGTCTGCTTGGCTATCGCTGGCGCATGTTTGTCTCGCGTCTGGTAAATTTTTAATGACTGCTGCGGTGTTTTTACAACGGTGAGATACTTTGAGAATAGCGTCATTGTGCCAAACACTGAAAAACAGGGCAAAGCAGTTTTATCGCAAGGCGCGGACAGAAGGCATTATATCAGCCTTCCGGGCTGTTCTGCGTTATATTTTATATAAGGTCAGCCCGATAAAAATTTTACCTTGGGGATTCATCTCAGCGGTAGATGTGCTTTTTATTGTTGGTTGTGAAGGACAGTCGCAGCGGTATAGGGTGGATAACATTGCCGCCGGATTGCGTGAGATGGGTTTTAATGCTGTTATTGTCAAGCGGTATCAAATCTGTTTGCTTAATTTAAGGCTCCCCCCTAAGGTGGTGGTTGTTTTCCGTTATGATGATTGTGACAGGGGCTTGACCTCCATTTTGCTTAACTTAAAGCGGCGTGACGTTACCTTGGTAGCAGATTATGATGATCTGGTTTTTGAATTGGACATTATTCAACAAATAGAAATGTATCGCTGTTTGCCCGCTTGGGGACAGGAAAACTATAGGCAAGGGGTACGCGGTTATCTACAGGTGCTTGCCCAGTGCGATAAGGGAACTGCCTCGACTCCATATTTGGCGAGATCTATGGAGAAATTTATCGGCAAAACAGCGGTAATTCCCAATACCCTTAATGGCGAGCAGATGAATTTGGCCAACATCATATGTGCGCAGGCGCAAATAAAACGCAATAAAGGCTGTCTGATGATTTTGTATGCCAGCGGAACGTATACCCATCAGACAGATTTTGAACAATGCGCGCAGGCTCTGGCAAAATTTATGGGACAGCGACCGGAAGCACGCTTCCTTTTGGTGGGTCTGCTGGATTTGCCTCAGTGTTTTGCTGATTTGCAAAATCGTATAGAGCGTAAGCCAATATTGCCGTATCAGCAACTTCTTGCCGTGACAGCTGAAGCCGACATTAATTTGGCGCCCTTGGAAAAAACGTCCTTCAATGACGCAAAAAGCGAATTAAAAATTTTTGAGGCCGGGGTTGTGCGCGTGCCAACCATTGCTTCCCCTTCAGACAGTTACGCTCGATTCATTGAAAACGGTGTGGATGGTTTTTTAGCTGAAACTGAAGGCGATTGGTACAGGGCATTGTGTATACTGGCTGATGACCCTGAATTACGAAAATCAATGGGAGAGAAGGCTCGTGCCAAAGCATTGGTGAAGTGTGATTACAGGGATGCGGCAGTGATGGCGGCGGATTTTTATGGGCTGAATGTAGGCCGGCGCCAGTGAAGTTCTTACCGGGTTTGGCTTCAAAAACAGGCAGTTGCCAAAAGCGAAAGGATTAACATATTGCTGTCTGGTTAAGCAGTCAAGGGTAACAGGTTTAAATAACAGGCATCTTCTTTGTTCGTTATTGAGGATTTATGAGTTCTTCCAAGGTTACGTCTCCGAGCAGGTTCCCTTGGACAAGTCTGGCGTACGCTTTTGAACGACTTTTTTTGTTTGGCTGCGGCATACAAGATTTGTATTGGGAACTCATTGTCCCAGAGCAATATAGCGATCGAGGGCCAAAATGAGGGCGGTGAGCATTTCTCGCGCTCCTGTTGTCGCCGTATTGGGTGCAAGCGGATTTATCGGCTGTAATCTGGTTTTTGCTCTTGCGAAAAGAGGCTACCGCGTCAAAGCGTTTGATAAGTACCCGTCGCCGATTGCGACGGTGTTGTCTACTCTGCCTCTTGTTGAAGTGCAAGAAGGTGATTTTTTTAATCAGGGTGATTTGCGGGCAACACTTGAAGGCGTGAATGTGCTTTTTCACCTTGTTTCAACGACATTGCCGAAAATTTCAAACGATGATCCATTGTTCGACGCCGACAGCAATATTTGTGGCACATTGCGCCTGCTGGACATAGCGGTTGAGCAAAAAGTCGATAAAATTATTTTTTCTTCGTCCGGCGGAACTGTTTACGGTGTTCCTCAAGGTGTCCCGATTTCTGAAAATCATCCGACGGAGCCGATTTGTTCCTACGGCGTTTCAAAGCTTGCCATTGAAAAATTTCTTGCGCTCTACCATCGCCTTCATGGTATTAAAACTTGTTCTCTCCGCCTGGCAAATCCCTATGGCCCGCTGCAAGGAACAACAGCCGAACAGGGCGTTATTGCCGTCTTTATGGGCAATGTATTGAACAATAAGCCGATTCATGTATGTGGTGATGGCAGCATCATAAGAGATTTTATCTATATAGATGATATTGTAAAAGCATTTATTAATGTTTCTGAAAGTGATTTTGACTGTGAGATTTATAATGTTGGATCAGGAATAGGGCATACGCTGAATGATATAATAAATATGTTAAACAATGTTATAAATTGTAATATTTCTGTTAGATATGGATCATCAAGAATATTTGATGTGCCTTCAAGTATTCTTGACATTACAAAAATACGAAATACGATAGGTTGGTCTCCTGAAATTACCCTTGAGAAAGGCCTTGATGAAACATGGAATTATATCTCAAACGGAGTTTTTCATGGATGTTAAGGAGCTTGTTTTTGACTTGTCTCATGCGATATTTTACAGGCCACTTAATATATTATGGCGATCAATATGCCTTTTTGTAAAAATTATCTCTACGTTGCGGTATAGAGAGAACTGGCACAAATTATGGGGGTATCTTGTTTTATATGTGAATAGTTGTTTTATTGATGAATTAGAAGAAACAAAAGCGAAAAATAAAAATCTTGAGCAATTATTAACTGTTTTGGACTTTGTGCGGTTGTCTGAAAATAGGGTGCTTCTTGTTACACACGAACTTTCACGAACAGGTGCACCACAAGCATTATTGCAGATGGCACGTGTATTACAGAAAAAATTTGCAGTAACTCCAGTTGTTATATCGCCTACTGACGGACCATTGCGCGCAGCATTTGAAGAAACAGGAATGCATGTTATTGTTTATAAAACTATTTTTAGTTTGTCATATGATATAAATTTAAAAAATTTTATATATCTATTTAATATTGTAATAGTAAATAGTATGGTCTCATTAAATTTTATAATCAACCATGCTATGGTTTGTAAACATCTCTATTTATGGCTTCATGAAACAGAGATGTCTTTTAATTTGCATATGAGAAAATTTTTTAAAAACTACATTTCACAGTTGCGCATGTTGAGGTTTTCTGTTTGGTGCGGAAGCGTTTACAGCCATTCTCTAGCCGAAGTATTTGGCAAAAAAGGGGATCTCCTGCTGTACTGCATAGATAAGCATGTTCTGCCGGAAAAGGCAGAACATGCTGAAGAAATGATTTTTCTCATCGCGGGAAGCATTGATGCGCGTAAGGGGCAGCATGTTTTTATCAAGGCAGTTGAACTCTTGCCGGCTGAACTGAGAAGTAAAGCAAAATTCTATATTATCGGCAGTCCTGGAAACGCCAATTCCAAGTACGCAAAAAACATCTTCACAACTGCCGGTAAATTTCGTGAAATAATCATGTTGCCCAATATGCCTTTGCAGGAATTGTTGAGTTATTACAGTAAGGCGCATGTTTTGGTATCCGCTTCGTTTGATGATCCCATGCCCATTGTTGTCACCTACGGCCTTATGTTCGGCATGCCGTGCGTCGTAACCGATGCGGTCGGGCATGCCGCAATCCTCAAAAATGGGCAGGATATTGATGTTGTTCCGGTCGGAGATGCCGCCGCGCTGTCGGCCAATATGCGCAGCTATATTGAGCACCCAGAGTATCTGGCAAAATTCGGAGACAGTCCTTGTAGGGCTTTTGACAAATATTTTTCTGTACAGGGTTTTACAGCCAACTTACGGAAGTTGCTCGGAGAAGAGGTTTTCAATCAGTCTGCCGCCAATCAGAAGTGCGATTGATGGCAGGTGTCGCGTGTAGTTTGTCCTTTAGCCGGACAGCATTGAAGGTGTGCAGGGTAACAGAAAGAGGTGGTTTCCCGGCGTGCCAGAGGCGCTGGCACGCCTGCGGCGGAACATATTATCCGCCGGTGAACCGCCGCGAGGTTTTGTGTCGCCGCGTCCGGGCGCGTGGTGGGTGAAAACGGCTTCTTGATTTTTTGCCGTTGCATGATAAGTTTTTTCCATGAAGCAGACATTTCCTCATGATTGAAACTCTTATTGTCACCGGCGGCGCAGGTTTTATCGGCTCAGCCCTCATACGCGAGGCGCTTGCCACTGGCCTGCGCGTCGTCAATGTGGACAAGCTCACGTATTCCGGCAACGCCGCGTCTTTCGCGGAGGTAAAAAACGATCCGCGCTGCCATTTTATACAGGCAGACATTGCAGACGCGGCGGCCATGCGCGCGGTCTTTGAGGTGTTTGCACCGGACGCCGTCATGCATCTCGCGGCGGAAAGTCACGTGGATCGCTCCATTGACGCACCTGCCGCCTTTATTGAAACCAACGTGCGGGGAACCTTTGTGCTGCTGGAGGAAGCCCGTCGCCACGTCAAAAGTCTTGCGGCGGCCGATCCCCAAAAGGCCCGCGATTTCCGCTTCCAGCACATTTCCACAGACGAAGTTTTCGGAGATCTGGTGGACGACGGCGGGCTGTTTACAGAAACAACGCCCTACGCCCCGAGCTCGCCCTATGCGGCCAGCAAGGCGGCCTCCGACCATCTGGTGCGGGCCTGGCAGCGCACCTACGGGCTGCCCGTGCTGGTGACGAACTGCTCAAACAACTACGGCCCACGCCAGTTTCCGGAAAAGCTCATCCCCCTGACCATCCTGAACGCGCTTGCCGGGCGCGGGCTGCCCGTGTACGGCAGTGGCACGCAGGTGCGTGACTGGCTGTATGTGGAAGACCACGCCCGAGCGTTGCTGCTCGTGCTTGCGCGCGGCAGTGCGGGAGGTACTTGGAACATCGGCGGCAGAAACAAACAGCGGAATATTGAGGTCGTGCGCGGCGTGTGCGGGATTCTGGAAGAGCTCGCCCCGAAAAAGCCGCCAGGCGTCAGCCGCTACGAGGAACTGATCCGTTTTGTGGCCGATCGCCCAGGCCACGATGCGCGCTACGCCATCGACGCCGCAAAAATAGAGCGGGAACTCGGCTGGCGGCCCAAGGAAAACTTTGCGTCAGGACTGCGCAAAACAGTGCGCTGGTATTTGGAAAACCGGCCCTGGTGGCAGGCCGTGCTGGACGGCAGCTACCGTTGCGAACGCCTGGGCACGAACGTATAACGCACGGGCCGGCGTTATGAACTATAAAGGCATTATTCTGGCGGGCGGCACAGGCACGCGGCTGCACCCCATCACGCTCGGCGTGTCGAAGCATCTGCTGCCCATTTACGACAAGCCCATGATTTACTACCCGATGTCGGTACTCATGCTGGCCGGCATTCGCGAGATACTGGTCATTTCCACGCCTGAAGACCTGCCGCAGTATGAAAAGCTGCTCAAAGACGGCAGCAGCTTCGGCCTTGATCTGCACTATGCCGTGCAGTCAAAGCCGGAAGGCATTGCCCAGGCCTTTCTGATAGCCGAAGATTTTCTGGCCGCATCGCCTGTCTGTCTTGTCTTGGGCGACAATATCTTTCACGGCCAGCATTTCACCGAAAAACTGCTCCGTGCCGTGTCTATTGCCGACGGCGCCACCATTTTCGGCTGTATGGTCAAAGACCCTGAACGCTTCGGCGTAATTGCCTTTGACAGGGCGGGCGCTCCCGCAGCCATTGTGGAAAAACCGGCGTGCCCGCCTTCTTCTTTTGCCGTGACCGGCCTGTATTTTTACGACAGCGCGGTGGTGGACGTCGCGCGAACCATACGTCCGTCAGCGCGCGGCGAACTGGAGATAACGAGCGTCAACCAGACCTATCTGGAGCGCGGCAGCCTGCGCGTGGAGCGCCTCGGGCGCGGTTTTGTCTGGCTCGACACGGGCACGTACACAAGCCTTCTGGAGGCGTCGGCCTATGTGCAGACCATTGAGGAGCGCCAGGGGCTCAAAGTGGCCTGTCTGGAAGAGATAGCCTGGCGGCAGGGTTGGATTAACGACGAGACCATGGAGAATGCCGGGCATTTTTTTGAAAAAACAGACTACGGCAAATACCTGTTGCGGCTTTTGGAAAGGCGCTGATAAACAGGGTTGACACGGGAAACGCCACATGGAATTCACCAGCCTTGCCCCAAACGGCCCTGTGCTGCTGACGCCGCGCGTGCACAGCGACGAACGCGGTTTTTTTATGGAGACATTCCGCCAGAACGAATTTGAGACCCATTGCGGCGCGTGGCTTTTCGTGCAGGACAACCACAGCAAATCCCGCGCGGGCGTGCTGCGCGGTATGCACTATCAGCTCGCCAGACCGCAGGGCAAGCTCGTGCGGGTTATCTGCGGGCGCGTGTACGACGCGGCTGTGGATATGCGCGCCTCTTCCCCCACGTTCGGTAAAAGTTTTTGCGCTGTGCTGGACGACGAAAACCGCCGGATGTTCTGGGTGCCGCCGGGGTTCGCGCACGGTTTTCTGGTGCTGAGCCCCGAGGCGGAATTTGTATACAAATGCACAGACTACTACGCGCCGGACGATGAACACTGCCTGCGTTTTGACGACCCGGCCCCCGGTATTGTCTGGCCGTTGCCCGCGCGGCAGCTGTTCATTTCCGACAAAGACAGACAGGGACTTTCTTTTGATGGCAGCCCCAAATACGCATAATTCTTAAAATTTTTGTCTGCCAGCATCACCCGCGTCAAGATTCTGCTTTGGATCAATTTGAAACATGTGGATGCTTTCAATAGCAAAATGTTCTCTAAGCGGACTGCCTGTAATGTCGGTACAAAAGTAAAATGGCGTCATTTTTCCGCCATGCCGCGCAAGTTTTTCGTCTGTTCAGGCAGAGTCTTTTTCAAAGGGCGGCGGCGGCCGCCAGAGCCACAGCAGAGCCAGCAGCGGCGCAAGGCCGGCCAGTTCAGCGACCTCACGCGGCAGAACAAGGCCGGTTCCCCACCACAGGACGACGCCTGACACGGCTGCGGCGAGCATAAGAATCCACTGGGCGAGTCGCATGGGTCGGATGGCCCACTGAAAAAAACTGACCGTCAGCAACGCAACCCAAACTTTTGTCACAGTTAAGGAAAGAGCCGCGCCTTCCAGCGGCATGGCCGGAATAAGCGTGCAGCAACAGATGATGTTGACAGCCATGCCGCTCAAATAAAAAAAGAGCAGCAGCACATGGCGGCGCATGCCTATCATGGCGTACGCCGCCAGATTGTGCAGAAACGCTGTGGCGAGACAGGGCGTCAGCAGGCGTTGCGCCGCAACGGCGCCGCTGTAATCCTGCCCGTAGATAAAAGGCAGAAGCCGATCGCTCTCAACACAGATCACAAAAATCATGGGCAGAGAAGCCGCCCAGAGAGAACGCGCCGTCTGACCTGACAAACGGCAAAACGCAACGCGATCCTCCTTCCACAATTTTGTCAGAATCGGAAAAATCACTTTGCCCAGCAAGGCACTTGTCAGCAGAACGGTCAGTCCTTCCACCATTTCCCAGGCCACGCTGTAGCCGCCGACGGCCGTGTCGCCGCCGTAGCGCTTGAGAAAAAAGACGTTAAGCTTGTTATAGAACATGGCGCAGATGGTCATGCAGGTAAATACAAGACCGCTCTTCATCTGGTGGACAAGATCCATCATGTCCGCAAAACCTATGCGGGCCAAGGGGTTGCGCCCGAGGGCCAGCGCGGCGGACGCCATGCAGAGCAGCGACTCCACAACCTTGTACAGGGCTATGTATGCCAGCGGCGCATTGAGCAGAACGCAGACAATGCCGTACCCGATTCCGACCAGCGCCGTCGGCGCGCGCACGCGCATTTCCATATCCTGCCGGCCGCGGGCCTGACAGAGCGCGAAAAAAGATTCGCTCACGCCGTCAAGGCCAAAGCCCGCGGCAATGCACAGGACAATGAAACGCAGTTCCGGCGTGTAGCCCTGCGCGCCGGTCACAGCCCACGCGATGTACAGGGCCACCAGCAGAAGGCAGAGCTTAAGCCATGTCACTTCCCCGAGCAGGGCACGGGGGCGGCTTTCGCGACGGGCAAAGGAGGAAAGGAGAAAATCGTTCAATCCCACGTCAGCCACTGTCTTGACAAGATAGCCGTACGAAAGGGCCAGCATGATCTGCCCGAGCATGTCCTTACTATGACGGGCCAGCAGAATGGTAAAAACGGTCCATGCAATATCGCGCGCCCATTGCGCGCCGACAACATAGCCAAGACGCCGCGGTATGCTTTTCAGCTTCATCGCGGCGGGTTACCTTCTCCCGCCGAAATGCACCACGGCCTTAAAGCCGGGCTTGAGGTCCAGATCGGGATTGGACACGCTGAGCTCCACCATGTAATACGACGGATTTGACACATTCATGTCGGTGGAAACCCAGGAGATTTCATTGACCGCAGCCGCGAATTTTTTATTGTCCAGCGACGGAATTTCCACTGTCGCATTGTCGCCCACCTTGATGCCGGCTATTTCAGCCTCATACACATGCACCTGAATCAGCATAGGATCCAGCCGTCCCACGCGAACGGGAGCGGCACCCGCGTTCAACAGCACGCCCGGGTTCAGCGTGCCGTCCAGTGCAAGCACATGCCCCTTGATCGGCGAAGTGAGAACAAGCGAAGCCGGCAATTGCTCGCCTTCCCTGACAGGCACGCCGTAATAGCCCTCCAGCTCTTGCAGCCGCGCGGCAAAATTGCTTTCTTTCTTGCGAATGGTGCTGCGCAGCAGCTCAATGCGCTGCTGAAGGGAGCGCACGTCGTCTTCCAGTCTCGCCGAGGCCAGTTTGGATCCCAGGCCCGAATCCGCCAGGTGGCGCGCCTTGTTGCGTTGAGCTGCCATTTCCGCTAGGCGGCGTTCCATCTCCAGCACCTGACTTCTGGTTTCCTCTGTGCCCGCGCCGGTTGTGACCTCGCGCTGCAAAACGCGTTCAGCCTCTTCCTGCAGATGATAGTGCAGCAGAGGCGCGCTCTGTTCCACAAGGTCGCCGGGATTGACCAGCACATCGTCCACAATGGCGTTAAACGGCATGGGCACGGCTCGTGTCACGGTGGTCACGACCTTGCCGGAAAGAATGACGGATGCGGGCTCCGCCGCGCTGCACATCGTTGCAGATGCCGAGAAAAGGCAAAAAAACAAGAGCGGCAAAACAACAGGCAAAACGTGCGGCATTACAGAACCTCTCCGGCCGGCAGACCCAAAAAACGCTCCTGAAGCAGATTGGCGACATACATCCATTTCAGCGTGGCCAGCTTGTATTTCAGTTCCGCTTCAATCAGGGCAATGCGCGCCTTTACCATGTCCTCATGGCGGTCGGCGACGGCGGGCAGTTGTTCCGTTCCCTCGGAAAAGGCGATATTGGCTTCCTTGTACTGCAGTTCGGCTGTGCCAAAACGTGTTTTTGCCAGCTTGAATTCTGTTTCGGCCAGCGTGACATTCTGATCCGCCTGCAGCCATTCGTTGGAATAGTCCGCCCGTTTGCGCGACAGATCGTGAAAGGCCTGCGCCTTGCTCATACGGGCCGTCTGCACGCCCCGATAACGGTGCCCCCAGTCAAGCAGTGGAAAATCAAAAGTAAAATGCAAAAACATGTCTTCGGTGCCGCCGGTCGGCTGGTACTGGCCCGCAGGCGGATATTTGCTGATATCCAGACGCATGAGGGGAAGATACTGCGCCCAGGCCACAATAATGTTGTAGTCCCCCAGCTTGACCTGAGCGCGCAACAAAAGTTCATCTTCGCACGTGGGCCAGCGTGCTTCCCATGTCAGTTTGCGGCCGTCAAAGCCGGACAGTATACCGTCAACGCTGCCGGTATCCACCTGCAAACGCTGCTGTGGCTCAACGCCGACAAGAATTTTAAGCTGTGTGCGCTGCATTGTCTCCTGCATGACGGACTGCTCCACAATAAGCCCCAGCTCACGCTCATGCTGCTTTGCCAGATTGAGCGAAACGCCCTGACGGCCTTCCACAGACTCCACCTGCTGCCAGTAACTGATCAGCTCCCTGCCCAGCGGCAAAAGTTCTTTTTGCGCATTCACAATCTGCTGTCTGGCCTGAAGCTGCAGATACGCCTGACCTACTTTGTAAATCGCCTCGCCTACGGCCTTGCGGTGCATGGCTATAGCCAGATTGACCATGATTTTTTGCGTCTGGTGTTCAAAATATGTAGCCACAGGATTGGGAAAGGCGGCATAAAAACCGAGATCAAATTTTGTCTGCCCGTAATCGCCCGGCGTGTCTTTTGTGTTTGTATTGTACTGTGTCAGATTATTGGAAACCCTGATCGTCATGCGCGGCTCAGGCAGGTATCTCCAGACGGCGTCTGTCAGCGCCACGCGCTTGATTTCAAGGTTCACCGCGCTGTTGACCAGCATCGGCGACTGCTGGATAGACAAAAAGACGCAGTCGTCGAAACCGAATATCTTGTTCGGGTCATAGAGATTGGGAACAGCGGCTTCGAGCTTGGCCTTGTTTTCCACCGGCACGCCGGGGGCTTCGTCCAGCCAGTGCCGGGCGGGAAGTTCTGGAGATTTGCTGCCTGCCTTGTTGGAAGCGCACGCGGGAAGCAACAGCAAAAGATACAGGAACATCGCCGTAAACAAGCGCGTCTGCCGTGTTGTTAATGTGGGTCGCGCCATCTGGTTACCTGTCATTGTTGTTAAAATTGCTGGAAAATTCCAGATGGAGCACCGTGGCGAGCACACGCCCTTGCGTGTCCGTCACCTGAGCGTCAAAGCGCAAAAGGGAGCCTTCCTCCCACGATTTGCGCAGCTGCACGAGCCGCCTGCCGTGCACCTGCCCCAAGGCGCCGAAAAGGATGAATCCGGCCGCGTTCAGACGCCACAGCCGCAGAACCGCTGCGATTTCCGCCGAAGAGGCGCGCAGTGCGCCGCCGCGCGAGGCGACAGCCAGCCAGGCAGTCTGAACAATTCCCTCCACAATATACAGAATCTCAGTATAGCGACTATTTCCTTTTTGAGCAATGCCTTCTTCCGCGGCGGGCATGACTGCCTGATACATATCGTCGGGCAGTGCGGCAAAAGCCGTGATCAGACGCCAGTGCGCGCCAAGCCCCATGGCGTCGTAGCACGTTGCGGGCACAGCGTTTCCTTCCATGTCCGTTGCGCCGGGCGCGTCCCAGATCGGCGGTGTTGCGGCCGGCGCCAGCGACATGAGCGCCATGCCGCTGATCACCTCCGCGTTTTTGTCGGTGCGGCGGCCGTTGGTCGTCAGGCAGCGCACGGAAAGAACGGCGCGGCACATGCGCGTTATGACCCTGTCGTGCAGCATCCAGGGCTGCGCTTTCACGGCAAGACGGCATTCACGAGTGACCCCGGGGGGCAGGAGCGGCGCGTCAAAAAAACACATGTCGGAAAGCCCTGAAACCGTCAACCAGGGGAAAAGCAGCCCCGCCCCTTCCACAATCGCCTGCATGGCGCGGCTTGCGGGAAGACAGGAGATTCCCGTGTTCATGGCATATTGCGGCGTCAGGCATGTTGAGAGAGCAGGATCGGCAAAACGGGAAAAATGACAGGAGCCGTCGAGAGTGTTGACGGAAGGAGGCCACAGCGGGCGCGGATTGGGAAAAATGAGGGAAGAAACTTCCGGACGCTCAACAAAGCCGCGCCGGGGCGGTGCGTCGTCGTCGTCAAAAACGTCTTGACGCGCCCACAGCACGTTTTCTTCCGTGCCCCGTAAAACCTCCCAAGCCAGCATGTCCCCAAGTTCGTGCCAGCCGACCGGCCTGCCGTCGTCCGCCAGACGGACAATGCGCGGCACAGCCCCCCCCGCGCGCGCCGAAGCCGCGGCAATCTGTCCGAACCGCGCTACGGCTGGAACGGATAACGCGGACAAGGGAGTCCTGCGGAAATGCAGGACATAGCGCAGACCGGCGTGCGCAGCCGGACAACGGCATGCTTCAAACAGGGCCATGTCGCAGCTTTCTTCAAGCGCGGCATCTGGAGGCGAGACAAACAACAGGCCGTCCACCCGCCCCTCGTCTGCGGCAAGCGCCTCAACGGCGGCGCGCGCGGCCTCCGCATCAGGCAGCGCTGCTCCGTCAAACGACAGAGACACAAGACGCGAGCCTGCTTTGGCAAGCGACGCGCACTCGTCCAGCATGTCCCCGGGCACGGCAAGCACACAGTCAAGAGGCGCAAGACCGCTCAAAAGCTGCGGCAGCATTGTCCTGTCAAACACGCAGCAGGCCAGCACATCGCTGCGGCGCAGTGGCGCGCCCCCGCCGCAGGGGTCAGGCGGAAGAAAAGCCGGAGAGAGGGGCGGCGTTTCATCCGCGTTTTGTTCGCTTGTCCGCAGCGCATAGCGGCACAGAGCCGGCACGGTTCGTTTCCGCGCCGCGCCGCGTTCTTCGCCCGCAGTGTCAGTTTCGTTCGGCGCGCTCCTTGACGCGTCGGTCTCCCACAGCGCGCGCGCAAGATCTCCCACAGTCGCAACGCCGAGGAGACGTTCAAAATGAACGCGTAGACCCAAGTTGTCTTCAATTTCCTGAATCAACAACGGAAAGCGGCTTGAGCGCAACGCGAGATCATAGCGCAGATCAGTTTCAAGCTTGATTGTTCCCGCCGGACGCCCGCTTGCCTGCGCCAGAATGTCCATCAGCCGGCGCAGCCGCTCCGCGGGCAGGGGCGGCGCTGTGCCTGTCGCGCATATTGCCGCCTTTTGCGGCGTTGCGTCAAAAGACAGCGCGTCGGTCTGCGCAACAGCAGGCACGGCCTTCCCCGCTCTGGCGTCGGCGCAGGCGCGCACAGCGGTGCGCGGCAGAAAACCCAGGGCATACAGCCGGGCGCACGCCTGCTGCATCTGCTCTGTTTCCCTGCTCTTGCGCGCTACGGGCAGACAAAACGCGTCCGGCGCAATGTCCGTCGTCAAGCTGCAGAGCGTGTCCTGCGGCCCCAGTTCCACAAAATGGCGTATCCCTTCCCGATCCCGCATGCGGCGCACGCATTCTGTCCATCGCACGGCATTTTCATCAAGGTCTGTGATAAAGCGGCAGATATCGGGCTGATTTTCTGGGTACAGACCTGCCGTGACATTGCTGAGCATTTTCAGTCGCGGCGCGCACATTTCAAGGGCATTGAGACGGCGTAAAGAGAGGTCGCGCAAAACGCGCATGGCGGGATGGTGGTAGGCCAGACCGACATTGAGCATAATAGACGGAATACGCCGCTTCCGCAGGCTCCAGCGGGCTTCCGAGAGCGCTTCGCGCGGTCCGCTGATAATGAACTGCCGCGGCGTATTGTAGTTGGAAACGACAAGCGCGGGCCAGAGGCCACGCATCTCGTCAATCACGTCGGCTCCGGCGTGCACCGCCATCATGCCGTTTTCACGCGTTGAAGCGGCTTCCAGTTCGGCCATATGCCGGGCGCGCGTGTCCAGTATGTACCACGCCACTTCCGGCTCATAGACGCCCGCAAAACACAGCGCGATCAGCTCCCCGAGGCTGTGCCCGCACATAAGGGCAGGCCGTAGCCCCAAAGAGGCCAACTGGCTCCACTGCGCGTATTCCAGCAAAAAAAGATAGGGCTGCTGCCACCGGGTAAGGCTTATTTTTTCCACGTCGCGCTCGTCCATCAGCGAGAGCACGTCCCAGTCGGCCACTGCAGCGATGTGATCCATCGCCTCTCTGGCAGCCGGAAAATTGTCGTACAGTTCACGCCCCATGTGCGGCCACGCGCTGCCGAGACCGCAGCACATCACCGCCGCCGCTGGCGCAGCAGCCTGCGCAAGCCACAGCCCATGCGTTTCCAGCGCGCTGACGCTCTCCTGCCTGGGGTTCACCCCCAGCACAGTCAGCGCCTCGCGCCAGCGCGGGTTCACGCTCCCGAGCCGCCAATGCCGGCCCGCATGTGGCAAATCCACATAGCGCACGCCGTCAAGCGCCAGTTCTTCCGGCGCGCGCGCGTCGCCAGCCGCAACGGATGTATCTTTGACGATATCTGACATAGCGTAGATTATTCACGAAAACAGAAGCCGAAGCGATCCTGCGCAAAAATCGCAGACAAATTTTGCCGGTTGCTGATGCCGTCCGTATGCGTCTTCAGGAGAGATAGACGTCCAACAGCCCTTCCGGAGGATTTATCTGCACGGCGCGCTTTGCCGCATCAAAGCCCTGGATGAAGCAAGGTTGCGCCGGAAACAATATTTCGTCTCCCCCATCCGTTATGATTACCCAGATATCCTGGCCGGCGGGACATTCCAGATGGTCAAAACGGCCGAGACGTCGTCCGTCCGGTAGCAGGACGTCACCGCCGAGCAGATCCTGCACATACGACTCGTCTTCCGCCGGCTCCGGCAGCACGGCGCGCTCAACCAGAAGCTTTTGTCCGCGCAGTGCGTCTGCGGCGGTTCTGTCCGCTACTCCCTCAAAAAGAAAAAGAAGACGCCCCTGATGGCGGCGACAGGAAAGCGCCCTGACGCGCTGCGGCGGGCTGTTTTTACCGGTGATCCACAGCAGCGCGTCCGGCGGCGGCAGGGAGGCCGCATGCCAGTCCGCGCTGATCTCGCCTTTAATGCCGTGCGGGCGCAGCAGCGTGCCCAGATGAATCAGGGAATCCGCCATGCAACGCTGCCGGCGTTATTCCAGAATCTCCAGCGCCACGCGTTTTTTCACCCTGGTGGAAACAGCGTTCAGCACGGCGCGTATGGCGCGGGCGGTACGCCCCTGCCTGCCGATAACCTTGCCCACGTCTTCTTTTGCCACCTTGAGCTCAAGAACGTAGGCCTGATCCCCTTCCGTTTCACTGACCTGCACCGCTTCAGGATGATCCACCAGAGATTTGGCAATATACTCAATCAGGGCTTTCACTGCCTGCATCCTCACAAAATTCAAAGAAACGCAAAAATGACAAAGGCCACGCCGGGGGAACGCCGTCTCCAGCTAGGGCATGTGCTTTTTTATCAGCGAGCGCACCGTGTCCGTGGATTCAGCGCCGCGCGCAAGCCATTCTCTGATTTTGGCCGCGTCAAGCTTCACTTCCGCAGGATCAACCATGGGGTTGTAGTATCCCAGAAAATCCAGCGGACGACCGTCACGGCGGGTTTCGTCCGTGGCGGCCACTACCCGGTAAAAAGGATGCTTCTTGCTGCCGAGACGGG
>JAISKZ010000012.1 GCA_031260725.1 Desulfovibrio sp.
TTTTTACCGCCCTTCGGCACGATCAGCACAAGGCCGTTGCGGGCGAAATCCGCGCGTGTGGCCGGGTCCACAATTTTTGACTCCACGGCTTTGTCCATTGTGGCCTGATCGGCGGAGGCGAAAACATCCACCGGCGCGCCTTCCTGCATTTGCTTGAGCAACGGATTGGACGCGGCAAAGTTGACGTGCGCCGTCAGACTGGGACGCTGTTTTTCAAATATGGTCTTCAGTTCCGTAAACGCTTCTGTCAGGCTGGCTGCGCCGGAAATGACCATTTCCTCCGCCATGATGCCGGACGGCTGGGCGGCCAGAAGAAAGATCCCAAGGGCAAGGCACGATTTCAGAAAGGCGGGAAAGCGAGTTTTTAACATAAATCTTCCTCTCTTTGAAGAAATTTTTAATATTATTCACGAGACACGGCAGAACGGCAAGGGCAGCACGTTTTGCGCGCAAAGCGTGAAGACTGTACAAAACAGGACTTGAGCCTATAAAGAGGGAGATATACATGGGGCAAACATGGAACAATCTGAAACTCGTGAACATCTGGCCGCGTTTTTGCGTTCGTGTTCCGCTGCGGATATGGCTTTTCTGCGTCGGCGTCTTTTGCGGCGGGACTCGCAGGCATTGTTGCGGAACAATGTGCGGATAAGCCCGCAGGAACTGCTGGCCGTCGAAAGCCGCTTCCGGGAACGCGCGGCAGCAGCGCGCGGCGCGCGTGAACGGCTGCCGCGTCTGCGCATGTGGCTTATTTTTATCTTGTTGCGCTACGGGGGGTTGCGTCTGTTTGAAATTTTCGCCCTGTGCCCCGAAGATCTGGATTTGCAAGCGGGCGTCGTGCGCGTGAGTGGCGTTTATGCGCGCGAGGTGCCGCTGCCGCGCACGGTGAGCCGCCGCCTGCGCAGTGTTCTGGAAAATCCGATGCTGTATCCGGTAAAAGGCAATCTGGCACGTTGCGACGCGAGCTACGTGCGGCGCAGCCTACAGGAGTGCGGCGCGGCCTGCGGCCTGCCGGAGGGCCTTTTAAACGCCAGAACCTTGCGTTACAGCCGTGCTGTGGAACTAGGGCGGCAGGGCATACCCCTGTCTGTGGTGGATATTTTTCTTGGCCAGCGCGCAAATGCCGGCCGCAGGGGCTTCATGCGCTGCGACCCGCGTGAAGCGTGGAATTTGCTGCGCGAACAACTGCAAAGGGAGCTTCCCATGAAAACCAGCGCGAGAAACGTTTTTCAAGGTAGGATTATTTCCCTGCGGCAAGGTGGTTTGCTGGTGGAAGCGGTGCTGGGCACAGCCGGAGGTTTGTTCGTCCGAGCTCTTATTACGGACGAAAGCTGCCGTAATCTGACCCTCAGCGAAGGCATGCTGGTCAACGCAAGCGTCAAGGCGCCCTGGATCATGCTGTTGCCGAGCAAAATTCATGAAGGCGGAAGTGCGGCAATCCCGTCCGGGCTGGGAGAAAACTGTTTCCCCGGCTTTGTGGAGCGGGTGCGTGAAGACGCGACGGCAAGGGAAGTGCTGGTCGCCCTGTCGGAGGGCAGCCAGGTGTGCGCCCTGCTGAGCAAAGGGCAGTCTGAGGATACGCCCTTGTGCGCCGGCGATACGGTGACGGTGCTTTTCAAGGCTTTTTCCGTAATTCTGAGTCTGGATTGACGGCGCAGCATGCTCCCACTGATAATACGTCGCGTTTTTACCGCCACAGGGCAGGTGCAGGGCGTCGGATTCCGCCCTTTTGTCTATAGGCTGGCGCGTGAAGAGGGGCTTACCGGCTCGGTGGGCAACACATCTGACGGGGTGCGCGTGGAGGTGCAGGGCGAGTCATCCCGTGTGGGCCGCTTCACCGTCCGCCTGAGGAAAGAAGCCCCACCGCTCGCTCGTGTTGTGTCGCTTGACGCGGAAGACAAGCCCCTACTGTCCGACGAAAAGGACTTTGTCATAACGGCAAGCCGCGGCCGTGCAGGGCACAATGTGCTGGTCAGTCCTGACGTGGGCATCTGCGCGGAATGCCTGGCCGACATGTGCGACCCGGCAAACCGCCGTTACGCCTATCCATTCGCCAACTGTACCAATTGCGGCCCACGCTACACCATTACACGCGTCACTCCATACGACAGGGCAACCACCACCATGAGCTGCTTTCCGCTCTGCCCCGACTGCGCGGTGGAATACGCAAACCCCGCTGACCGGCGTTTTCACGCTCAGCCCATTGCCTGCCCTGTCTGCGGCCCGCGTTTGTGGTTTGTGGAAAAAGGCGTGCCTGAAAGTGGCCCTACAGCAGAAAATCAGCGCAATGCCCTTGCCCGCGCAGGAAATACGCTCCTGTGCGGCGCCATTTTGGCGTTCAAGGGGCTGGGCGGTTTTCAGCTTGTCTGCAGTGCCCGCGATGTTTCGGCCCTGCGGGAGTTGAGGCGGCGCAAATCGCGTCCGCACAAGCCGTTTGCCCTGATGGTGGGGGATGTGGCGGTTGCGCGATCATTGTGCGATCTGACGCCGGAACACGAGGCCCTGCTGCAAAGCCCGGAAAAGCCCATTGTGCTTTGCCCGCGCGCTTCCGGCGGACTGCCCGCGGAGGTGGGCCCTGACATGAAGAGCGTGGGCTTGATGTTGCCCTGCACGCCCCTGCACGCGGCACTTTTTGATTGGCTTGCGGCACGCGCGGTTGTGCCGCCTGTACTGGTGATGACATCCGGCAACGCCGTCGGCGAGCCCATTTGTCTCGGCAACCGCGAGGCCGTGACGCGCCTTGCGGACATGGCCGACGCCTGGCTGCTGCACGATAGGGATATTCTGTCGCGTGTGGACGACAGCGTGCTAGCCCTCCAGCCGACTATGTCTGGAGCAGGGGCGGCCGCGCCGCTGTTTTTCCGCCGCGCGCGGGGGTATGTGCCGACGCCGGTTTTCCTGCCGGACGACGGGCCTTGCGTTCTGGGCGCAGGCGCCGAACTCAAAAGTGCCGTCTGTCTCACGCGCGGGCCTGCGGCTTTTGTAGGGCAGCATATCGGTGATCTGGAAAATCCGGCCACGCTGGCTTTTTATGAAGAAGTGGCTGTGCGTCTGGAAACCCTGCTGGAAACACAGCCCAAAGCCATTGTCTGCGACCTGCATCCAGATTTTCTTTCCACCCGTTACGCGATCGCCCGCGCCGCCGGAGAAGGTTTGCAGGTCATGCGGCTGCAGCACCACGCGGCTCATGCCGCCTCGGTACTGGCGGAAAACAACTGTTATGAAGCGGCGCTCGTTTTGTGTATTGACGGTGCCGGCCTTGGCGGGGACGGAACTGTCTGGGGCGGAGAAGTGATTTTTATGGATATTGCCGCTGCGCGCTGGCAGCGCGTTGGCCGTCTTGCGCCTTTCCCTCTGCCCGGCGGGGACGCGGCCACACGCGAGCCCTGGCGTATTGCCCTAGCCTTGCGGGAACGTTGTAGCGCGCAAGGGCTTTTGCCTTCCGAGCAGGGCGAGGGGAGCCAAGCCCGCGCCGAGGCCGCTGTGCGGGAAATGCTGGCCCGGAATCTGAACTGTCCGCTGACTTCAAGCTGTGGCCGCCTTTTTGACGCGGTTGCGGCCCAGTTGAACCTGTGCCGGGCAACAACGTATGAAGGTCAAGCGGCAGTGCGTCTGGAAGAGGTCGCGGACGCCGCCCTGCTGGCGAACGGCGCCTGCCTGCCGCTGCCGGTCACGGAAAGCGACGGTCTGCTTACGCTGGACAGTATTGCCCTGTTTAACCGCGTTGTGATGGCCCAGCGCGACAACGAGCCTGTAGCCGCCATAGCGGCCTGGTTTCATGCAAGCCTGGCTCGCGGGCTCGCGGACATGGCCGCACGCGCCGCACGCGCCTGCGGCGTCGGCAAAGTCGGGCTTTCGGGCGGGGTCATGCAAAACGCTATTATGGCGCGGCTTTTGCCGCGCTTTCTGGAAGAGCGGGGTCTGACGCCGCTTGCGCACCATGCATTGCCGCCCGGCGACGGCGGGCTGTCTCTCGGTCAGGCTGTCTGGGGCCGCCGTATGCTGCAATAAAAAATTGACGCCGTGTTGCGCTCGGGTAAACAGCAGCACACGCTTTGTGCAACATAACAGCCAAGGAGTCGTCCACTGCCCTGCAGATAATCCATGCTTTCTGACGACAATCCATTGCAGCCCGCAAGGCTTCTCTTCTGCCGCAAATGATGATAAGCTGTCTCTGATACAGTGACAGTCATAATTACCAAGGTTGCCGTTATGTCCGATTCCCTGCCCCGCATTGTGCTGGCCGGTCGGCCCAATGTAGGCAAATCCACACTTTTTAATCGTCTGATCCGCGCGAACCGCGCCATTACGCACGACAGGCCGGGTGTGACACGCGACCGTATGGATGGCATTGTGCGGCGTGACGGTTTGCCTGTTTTCGGCATTGTGGACACAGGCGGCGTCACTCTGGGCGCGCACGCCGTCGTGACGGAAGGGCCTGAAGAACTGCGCGGTTTTGAGGCGGATATTTTGCGCCAGACTGAGATGGCGTTGGCTGCGGCTGTCGGCGTTGCCCTTGTTGTGGACGGGCGCGAGGGTCTGTTGCCGCTGGACGAGCATCTGGCCGCACATATACGCCGAAAGGGCTTGCCAGCGCTTTGTGTGGTCAACAAGGTTGACGGTCTGGAGCGGGAAGACGAGCTTGCAGCAGAATTTCACGCCCTAGGTTTTCCGTTGATCGCGGTTTCCGCTGAGCACGGCCACAATATCTCGCTGTTCGCGGAAATGCTTGCGGCTTTTGTGCCCGAGCAGGCGGAAGCGCCCGCTCCTCAAGCACCGGTGTTGCGTCTTGCCATGCTGGGACGCCCGAACGCCGGGAAATCTTCGCTTGTAAACGCGCTGGCCGGCGAAGAAAGGATGATTGTCTCCGTGACGGGCGGCTCCACACGCGACAGCGTGGACGTACGCTGTGTCAAAAACTGTCTTGATTATGTCTTTGTAGACACCGCCGGTGTACGCCGCCGCACGAAAATAACGGACAGCGTGGAGCAGTATTCCGTCAGCTCGGCGCTCAAATCCAGCGCCATAGCGGACGTGACCCTGCTTGTTCTGGACGCCGCCGAAGGCGTGAGCCAGCAGGACAAACGCCTTATGGACCTGCTGGACACGCGCAAAACTCCTTTTCTTGTGCTGATCAACAAATGCGATCTTGCGCCGCCTGAGGCGCTGAAGCAGCTTGCGAAAAATGTGCGCGCCATGCTGACCTTTTGCGCGCATGTGCCTGTGCTGCCAGTCTCTGCGGCCACAGGCCATGATTTGAATAAAATTTTGCCGCTGGCCTGCAAAATTCATGAGGAATGCCGGGTGCGCATATCCACTGGCCGTCTTAACCGGGCTATGGAGGAAGTGTTGACTCTTCATCAACCGCCGGTGGTCAAACGTGCGCGGGCAAAGTTTTTTTATTTGACGCAGGCTGAGACAGCCCCGCCGACCTTTGTTTTTTTTGTCAGCGACGCCGAGTGCGTTCCTGAAAATTATCTGCGCTATCTGGAGCGCGCCCTGCGTAAAGTTTTCGGCATCAGCCATGCACCCATGCGCTTGCGTTTACGCTCAAGCCATAAAAAAAACGATAAACGGCAGGGCGCGGCTGATTGAGGCTGACGCTTAGATCAGAATGGATATTCAATACATAGAGTGCGCAGCCCTGAAGCATAAAATTGCCGCTCATGGAGAGGGCCTATTTTCCATGCGTTGTCCCGCTGCTTCACTACGACAGGCGGCGTTTTTTGTTCGTTCAACCTAGGGCAATCGGCATTGGTCCGAATGCGGCTTCATAGCGTTTTTTAAACTGTGCCTTTGTGAATTTGTGCTCCTGTGTGCCTGTGTGCTCCAGCGCGAAGCTCGCGCTGACAGAACCGAGTTTCGCGGCCTCGGGCATGGGCAGCCCGTGTGCGAGGCCTTTGACAATGCCCGCGCGGTGCGCGTCGCCCGCGCCGGTTGGGTCGACCAGGCTTGACGGCGCCGCCGACGGGATAAGCGTTTCCGTGCCGTCCGCGCCACGCACAAGCGCCCCCTGCGCGCCAAGTGTCGTTATCAGCCAGAGGGTTCGGCCGAGCATCTCGTTTTCGGTTTTGCCCGTGGTTTTGCAGATCATTTTGAGCTCATAGTCATTGGTTATGCAGGCAAAGGATCCCTCAACAGCCTTCAGCAGGTCGGAGGCGGAAAGCATGGGCAACTGCTGGCCCGGATCATAAATATACGGCACGCCCGCGTCGCGGTACAGGGCGGGCAGGCGGCACATGTCGTCCATATTGCCGGGCGAGACGATGGCTATGTCTGTGTCCTGACTGAGCGTGTCAAAGGCGTAGTCCGCCGGCAGCGCCATGGCACCGGGATAAAAGCCTGTTATTTGGTTGCCGTTCATGTCTGTGGTGATGTAGCACAGCGATGTGAACACGTTTGTGTTGCGGCGGATGCCGTCAAGCGGCAAGTCGCGTTTTGCAAGCGACTGTGCGTAGGCGTCAAAATCGCGTCCAGCCGAGGACACAATGACAGGTTTTTCGCCAAGCAGGGCGAGCGACCACGCAATATTGCCGGCGCAGCCGCCGCGGCGTTCGTCCATGCTGTCCACCATAAAGCTCACGTTGATCTGATGCAGCTTGTCTATCAGAATATAGTCCTGAAAGCTGCCGGGGAATGTCATAATGCGATCAAAGGCCAGAGAACCTGAAATATAGATGGACATGGTTTCCTCTCAAAACGCTTTGCTGTTTATGCCGAGGATCTGTCGCGGGCAACGGGGACAGCAATTTTTACGCTTCCCGTTCTTTTGACGGCAGGCTGTTTTCCGCAATCCAGCTCAAAAAAGGGGCGTACCCTTCTCCAATGGGCAGGGCGACGATGCAGGGCACTTCATGGCTGTGGTTTTGCCGCACCGCCGCGCAAAAATCGCCGAACGCCGCGCGGCTGACCTGGGCCGTCAGCAGGCATTCCCCGGCTTCACGCACTTCGCCTCGCCAACGGTAGACAGAGCGCGCGCCGGGCAGCAGATTGACGCCGGCCGCGAGGCGGGCTTCAACCAGCATGCGGGCGATTGCATCGGCTTCGTCTGTATCCGGCACAGTGACATAGACAAGATACGACACGACTGCTTCCCTTTCTCCTGATTCGGCGCTGTAGCTGGTCAGGATAAAGAATCAGCGGCCTTGCGTCAACGCGATGCGCCGCGCAAAATCGGAAGCAACCGCACACATATGCCGTTATGAGACACGCCAGCAGGGCGAGGCAGCATCCTTATGCGGTGCTGGTGCAGAGCAGCAAAACAAGCTGCGCCAGAGTAAAAGAGAGGATGATTAAAGGGAGTTGTGTATTTTTTTCTCCGGGCTTGCATCCGATGGGGCAAAAGGGCGTTGTCCTTGCACGGACATGTCCATAATTTCGCATGATTTGGTGTAACTGCTTTATCAGAGCCGTATTGTATCAAAGAAGAATAAAAATCATCATATCCCCAGCAGAGAATATACGGAGAGCATGTTGAGATTTTGTTCCACCACATCGGCGAGCCTGTCCAGTTCAGGGCCCAGACTGTAAACACGCCCCGTCTGCGGCGCAAAACCCGCCTTTTCACGCAGGCGGTTTAAAAAAGCATGCCGGAAGTCATCCGCGTCAAAAAGGCCGTGCAAATAGGCGCCCCACACGCGCGCACGGCCGTCCGGCTCAAGACGGCCCCAGCCCAATACCCTTCCCGCAGTATCCTCCATAACCGGCGCCATCCGGTCGTGTTTTTTGCGGCGGCTTGTCAGCTCGCTTTGCCCATGGCGTATCTCATAGCCTTCCACTGACAAGACGGAGCCGGCTACAGTTTCAAGCGTTCTGCCTGCGACGCGGCGCAATTGCTTTGCCTCGCGAAGTCGCGTGCGCAGGGGCAGCAGCCCGAGGCATGCTGCTCTGCCTCCCCCCTCAATGCATAAAGGGTCATCAATGCTTTGGCCGAGCATTTGCAGACCGCCGCAAATGCCCACGACAGTCGCATTGTCCTGTTCGGAAAAACGGCAAATAGCCTCCGCAAGACCGGTTTTTTGCAAAAAGCGCATATCCGCAACGGTATTTTTGCTGCCGGGCAGAATGACAGCGTGCGGGACGCCGAAGTCTTCTGCCTGCCGCAGGATGCGCACACGAACGCCGTGTTCTGCGCGTAGCGCGTCCAGATCCGTAAAGTTGCTGATATGGGGCAGGTCTGTCACCGCTATATCAAGTGTTTGGGGAGGGCATGTTTTGTCCGGGCCGGCTGAGGTAAAAAACCCCGGCGTGATCCCTAATTTGAAACTGACGGAATCCTCCTCTGGAAGATGCAGGTCTTTCAGCATGGGAATAACGCCTAGAAAGGGTCTGTGCGTGCGGTGGCTTACAGCGGTGAGCGCCGATGTAAGCAGTGTGGCGTCGCCCCGAAATTTGTTGAGCACATAGCCTGCCACGCGCGCCCTGTCGGCGCGGCCGAGCAGGCTCATGGTGCCGACAAGAGCGGCGAACGCGCCGCCGCGGTCAATGTCCGCGACAAGCAGCACGCGGGCGTCGGCAAGGCGGGCCATACGCATATTGGCGATATCGTGGCCCTTGAGATTTATTTCCGCCGGGCTGCCCGCGCCTTCCAGCACCATGACGTCCTTTCCCACGCAAAGACTTTTGTATGCTTTGCGCACGGCCCGCCAGGCCTTAGTTTTGTAGAGATGATACTCACGCACGCGCATTTGGCCCACCGGCTCTCCCATAATAATAATTTGCGAGCCGGTATGGGAGGTGGGCTTGAGAAGAACGGGATTCATGCGCACGTCGGCGGACAGGCCACAGGCGACGGCCTGCAAGGCCTGTGCGCGCCCCATTTCCTTGCCGTCATCCGTTACAAAGGAATTCAGGGCCATATTTTGGGCTTTGAAAGGGGCTGTCTTGAACCCCCGGCGCGTCAGCAGACGGCAGAGGGCGGCAGTGAGCAGACTTTTGCCCGCATTGGAGGATGCGCCTTGAACCATCAGGGCGGGAACAGGGGGTGCAGCAGACAGGCGGGAGATGGTGCGCATGTGTGTTCATTACCCGCAAAGGCTGCGCGGCGCAAGGTATTGACGCTGCTTTTGTCGTGAAGCAGATTGCCGATGTGATGGAAAAAGCCTTATGGAAGTGCGCAATCTGAGGTTGCCGCCCTGTCGAATCTGTCGAAGAGCGTGCCGGTATTCCCGTCGTTGTTTCCAAACGTTTTCAGCTTGTGCGTGTGCCTTGAATATGTTCAAGACAATGAATGCAGCCCCGCGCTTGCGGCTGCCGGGCTTTTTACGTACTCTTTCGGACATGTCAAAAACGCGTGAAGTATATGTCTGTTCCGTCTGCAAGGCGCAAACGCCGCAATGGCGCGGGCAGTGCCCCAATTGCCGCGCATGGAACACGCTTGAGGCCGTGGCCGTGGCGCGCGGCTCGGCCGGCCACAAGCCTGCCGGGGCTGTTCTTGCGGAAGTCCGTCCCATAGCCCTGCGCGATGTGGCCGACGTTGGCCATGCCCCTTACGGCAGCGGCCTCGCAGCGCTTGACAGAGTGCTCGGCAAGGGGCTTGTGCCCGGAGCGGGCATTCTTGTGGGTGGCGAACCGGGCATTGGTAAATCAACGCTGCTCTTGCAGGTGGCAGGGCTGGTGGCGGAGCAGGCGCGGCCTGTGCTGTACGCCACCGGCGAGGAATCCCTGCCTCAGATCAAGGCCAGGGCCGAACGGCTCGGCCTGCTTGATCCCCATCTGACGGCGCTCGCTACCACGCGCGTGGAAGACGTGCTCAATGCCCTCGCCGCAGGGCGGTACGCGCTGCTGGTGCTGGATTCCGTGCAGACGATGACAAGCCTTGAGGCGGAAGGGCTGCCGGGCAACGTCAGTCAAGTGCGTGCCGTGGCGACAATGCTGCTGGAAACCTGCCGTCGTACGGGCGTCACCCTGATACTGGTCGGGCACGTCACCAAAGACGGGGTGCTGGCTGGGCCGCGTTTGCTGGAACACGCTGTGGACACGGTTGTCTCGCTGGAGGGCGACCGCCGCCATACCTTTCGCCTGTTGCGCGTGTTTAAAAACCGTTTTGGCCCGAACGAGGAACTGCTGGTTTTTCGCATGGGCGCGGACGGCATGCGGGTGGTGGACGACCCGTCCACGTTTTTTCTGGGCGCACGCGACCCGTCACTGTCCGGAACTGCCGTGGTCATGGCGGTGGATGGGCAGCGTCCGCTGGCTGTGGAGGTGCAGGCCCTTGTGGCGCGCACGTTTTTGAGCATCCCCCGCCGCACGGCGCTCGGCTTTGACGTCAATCGCCTGCATTTGCTGTTGGCAGTGCTGGAAAAGCGGCTTAAACTCAACTTCAGTCAGGTGGATATTTACGCCAAGGTGGGGGGCGGCATGCGTCTGCAGGAACCTGGACTTGATCTGGCACTGGTGGCGGCTGTTCTTTCTTCATATTATGACGTGCCTCTGCCGGAGAAATGCGTGCTATGGGGCGAGGTGGATCTCAACGGTCAGGTTCGACCTGTGACGGCGCAGGAAGCGCGCCTTGCCCAAGCACGGCGGCTCGGCTATATCCCGATTGTGTATCCGGATGCGTCCGCCGGCGGTATTGCGACGGTTGCCGCGCTGCAGCAGCAGTTATTCCGTCGGCATTAAAAAATGCCATATCAATTTAATTTGTCACAGCCCGTTTAGAGTTACAGTCATGTCGCTGGAAATTGAGCGTAAATATCTGCAGGTTGATTTTGACGTTGTGCGCGAGGCGCTGAAAGCGCAGGGCGCGCGCAATCTGGGCGCTCATTTTGAGAGCAACGAGGTCTTTGACACTTCCTCTGCCGATCTTGTCGCGGGCAGCCGACTGCTGCGTCTGCGTGCGCAGGAATGGCCGGGAAAAACGCGTTATGTGCTCACGCTCAAATTGCCGGCGGAGCAGCAGGGAGCGCGGTTCAAGGCGCGTGAAGAGCATGAGTTGGAGGTGGCGAATGGCCCATGCATGCGCAGTATGCTGGAGGGACTGGGCTTTCGTGTGGCGGCGCGGTATGAAAAAATACGCGAGCAGTGGCGCTGGGAAGATATGGAGGCCGATCTGGACGTGCTGCCCTTCATAACGGCAGTAGAACTGGAAGGAGAAGCGGAGAACATTCTGCGCGCCGCGTGGCGACTGGGCTTTGGTGAAGGGCAGGCGAGCATAAAAAGTTATCATGATCTCCATCAGGCATGGCAGCGGCAAAACAGCATGCCGCCAAGTCTGTCCTTTGTGTTCAGTGAAGAACAGCGGCGCTTCTGGCGGCAAAAACTCGGTTTGCCTGAGGGGGTGTCTCATGCCGCTGAACAGACCTGATTGTGATGACAACGCCCAGGTTATTGTTGAAAAAAAATTCAAGGAGCCGGGCAGGTACCGCGTGCTGCTGCACAACGACGATTATACAAGCATGGATTTTGTTGTCGGCGTTCTGTGCGGCATTTTTCACAAAACGCTTGCGCAGGCCACCTCTATTATGCTGGCCGTGCATCAGCACGGTATTGGGCAGTGCGGGGTCTATACGCGGGAAGTTGCGGAGGCAAGGGTAAATCAGGTGCATTTCAAGGCCCGGAAAGCGGGATTCCCCCTCAGGTGCACTATGGAAAAGGCATAGTGACACATACTGATAAATCTTTATTCAGGTATAAACAGAGACTGAAATGTTAAGCCACGACGTACAGGTCGTCCTGCGGGACGCGCTTCTGGAAGTGCACCGGCGCAGGCAGGATCTTTTGACTGTGGAGCACTTGTTGTACGCGCTTACCAACAGCACGAAAGGCAGAATTGTCTTGGACGGCAGCGGCGTCGGCGTGGCTGTGCTGCGGGAACAGCTTGAAGGATTTTTTCACAGCGAGCTGACGTCGGTGGAGACCGCCGGCGATTATGAGGTCACGCAGACAGTCGGGGTGCAGCGCGTGCTGAAGAGGGCGGTCAGCCATATCCGTTCAGCCGGCCGCGCGCGCGTGGAGATTGAGGATCTGCTGGTCGCCATCCTGGATGAAGAGGAAAGCTATGCCGTGTATTACCTGCGTCGGCAGGGCGTGAACCGGCTGGACGTGCTGACCTTTGTTTCGTACGGACTGGAAGACGGCGCCGGGTCACGCGGAGTCACGGCGAAAAATGACGAGACGAAAGATAGCGCTGACGTCTTGGCGAAATACACAGTGGACCTCACGGCGCACGCCAGAGCGGGCAAGATTGATCCGCTGGTCGGACGCGGCGAAGAACTGGAACGGGCTATGGAAGTGCTCTGCCGCCGCCGGAAAAACAATCCTCTTTTTGTGGGAGACCCGGGCGTCGGCAAAACAGCGCTGGCGGAAGGTCTGGCCCTGCGCATTGTGGAAGGTCGCGTACCGCCATTGTTTGCCGATGCGCGCCTTTTTGCGCTGGACATGGGCCTTGTGCTGGCGGGCACACGCTACCGCGGCGATTTTGAAAACAGGCTTAAAGCTGTCATACAGGCATTAAAGGCCATGCCCGACGCTGTTTTGTTCATTGATGAAATCCATACCCTCGTCGGTGCCGGTGCCACGTCCGGCGGCTCAATGGATGCTTCGAATCTTTTGAAACCGGCGCTGGCCAACGGCGATATCCGCTGCATCGGCTCCACGACATATGAGGAATACCGCAACCATCTAGAAAAAGACAGGGCGCTGGCACGGCGTTTTCAACGCATTGACCTGCATGAGCCGAGTACGGAAGACTGTCTGGCTATTTTGAAAGGGCTCAGCGGCCGCTATGCGGATCACCATCATGTGCGCTACAGTCAGGCCGTGCTCAAAACAATAGTGAACCTTGCCTCCCGGCATATACGGGATCGCTTGCTGCCGGACAAGGCCATTGACGTCATGGACGAGACAGGAGCGCTCGTGCGTCTTGGGCGGTATGCTGAACGCGCGGACGCGGCAACGCGGCCTCCGGCCGTGAGCACAGACGACGTAGAACGCGTTGTGGCCCGCATGGCCGGCATTCCCTTGCGCTCTGTTTCCGGGCGGGAGCGGGCGCGTTTGGCGAATCTGGAGAGGGATTTAAAAAATCTGGTCTTCGGTCAAGATGAAGCCGTTGCGCTGACGGTTCGGGCCATTCTTCGAGCGCGCGCGGGTCTCGGGGGCGAGCGGCGTCCCGCCGGTGCGTTTTTGTTCTATGGGCCGACAGGTGTGGGCAAAACCGAAGTGGCCCGCAGTCTGGCCCGTCTTTTGGATGTGGAGTTTTTGCGGTACGACATGAGCGAATATATGGAAAAACATGCCGTTGCCAGACTTATCGGCGCCCCTCCCGGCTATGTGGGTTTCGATCAGGGGGGGATGCTCACCGAGGCCGTGCGCAAGGCGCCGTATTCCGTGGTGCTGCTGGACGAACTGGAAAAAGCCCATCCCGACATCTTCAATGTGCTGCTGCAGGTAATGGACTATGCGACACTCACAGACAGCACAGGGCGCAAGACGGATTTTTCGCATGTCATTGTGATAATGACATCCAATGCCGGGGCTTTTGAAATGGCAAAAGCAAACATCGGCTTTGGTGATGCCGCTCCACGGGACGCGGCGCACAAGGCGCTGAAGGCAGTGGAAAATATTTTTACGCCGGAGTTCCGCAACCGTCTGGACGCTCTTGTGCCGTTCAGGACTTTGACGCCGGAAATGATGCTGCGCATTGTGGACAAGTTTGTCGCGGAATTGCGCGAGTCGCTGCTGCAGCGCAATGTCCGCCTCTCCGTGACGGCAAGGGCGCGGGAGAGGCTGGCCCGTCAAGGTTTTGATCCGGGCATGGGCGCGCGTCCCCTGCGCCGCCTTATACGCGGCGAGCTTGAGGATCGTCTGGCGAACGAGATGCTTTTCGGAACCCTGAAAAAGGGTGGGGCCGTCAGCCTGACGTGCAGGGGTGACGGTTTTGCGCTGACGCCTGTAAAAGCCCGACATTGATTGATACTCCGTTGATGGACAGCGTGTCTTTTTTGCTTGAGACAGACTACACGCCTATGGGCGATCAGCCGGGGGCTATTGCGGCGTTGGCGGACAATCTGCACACCGGCGTGCGCGCCCAAGTGCTGCTTGGCGTGACCGCTTCCGGCAAGACGTTTACCATGGCCAACGTGATCGCGAAGTGCGGGCGTCCGGCACTGGTACTGGCGCCCAACAAAACACTGGCGGCCCAGCTCTATAATGAATTCCGCGAGCTTTTTCCGCACAATGCCGTGGAATATTTTGTGAGCTATTATGACTACTACCAGCCGGAAGCGTATGTGCCTGCTTCCGACACCTATATTGAAAAAGATTCTTCCGTCAACGACAATATTGACAAATTGCGTCATGCGGCCACGCACACCCTGCTAACGCGGCGTGATGTTGTTATTGTCGCGTCGGTGTCCTGCATTTACGGCTTGGGCTCACCGGAGTATTACGCGAGAATGGTCATCCCGGTTGAGGTCGGGCAGCATCTGTCAATGGATAGTCTGATCAGCCGTCTTGTGGAAGTGCACTACGAACGCAATGACTACGATTTACACCGCGGCGCTTTTCGCGTACGCGGGGACGCGCTGGAGATCATTCCCGCTTATCACCATGAGCAAGCTTTGCGTCTGGAGTTTTTCGGCGACGAACTGGACGCCATGCGCGAAATTGACCCGCTCACCGGCAAAATTTTAAACGAAACCGCAAAAACCGTCCTGTTTCCGGCCAGTCATTTTGTTTCAGCACGGGATAATTTACAGCGCGCCGCGAACGACATTCGTCTGGAACTGACCGAACGTCTGGCCTGGTTCAAGGATCAGGGCAAACTTGTGGAGGCGCAACGTCTGGAACAGCGCACACAGCTTGATCTGGAAATGATTGAAGAACTCGGGTACTGCAACGGCATTGAAAATTATACCCGTCATCTGGACGGCCGCCAGCCCGGGGAACCGCCTGCCTGCCTTTTCAATTACTTTCCGCCTGATTTTCTGCTGTTTATTGACGAATCGCATATCACGGTGCCGCAGGTAGGCGGCATGTACAGAGGAGACCGTTCCCGCAAGCAGACCTTGGTGGATTATGGTTTTCGCCTGCCTTCAGCCCTAGACAACAGACCCTTGCGTTTTGAAGAATTCACGGCATTGATTAATCAGGTTGTGTACGTTTCGGCAACGCCAGGACGCTATGAGCTTGGTGAGGCGCAGGGCGTTGTGGCCGAACAGATCATTCGGCCCACCGGTCTGCTGGATCCGCTGACGGATGTCCGGCCCGTCACGGGCCAGATGGAAAATCTGTTGAGTGAATGCCGCGCAAGGGCAACGCGCGGAGAACGCGTGCTCGTCACAACCCTGACAAAACGCATGGCCGAGGATTTGACGGAATACTGCTGCAATATGGGCGTTAAAGCCCGCTATCTGCATTCAGACATTGAGACGCTTGAGCGCATGCAGATTATCCGGTCACTGCGGCTGGGAGAGTTCGATGTGCTGGTCGGCATCAATCTGTTGAGAGAAGGGCTTGATATCCCCGAGGTTTCTCTTGTCTGTATTTTGGACGCGGACAAAGAGGGTTTTTTACGCTCAGCAGGCTCCCTGATACAGACCTTCGGCAGGGCCGCGCGCAACGTGAACGGACAGGTGATTTTGTATGCCGACACAATGACTGCTTCCATGAAGGCCGCTCTGGACGAAACGAGCCGGCGGCGGGCGAGACAGTCAGCATATAATATTGCGCATGACATCACGCCGCAAAGCACGAAAAAAAGTTTTGAATCTCCATTGAATACGTTGTATGTGGAAAAGGATGCCGCTGGCCGCAGACGCGGCCGCGACAAGGCGCAGGCCGCGCCGCCGGTCACTGCCGAGGAGGCAGCCGCCTGCGCGCTTACGCTGGAAAAGGAAATGCGTCAGGCTGCGCGCGAGCTGGAATTTGAGCTGGCTGCCGAACTGCGCGACCGCATCCGCGCGCTACGGGCGCAATTTATCGCTTTGCCGGAATAACGGGAGCATTTAAAATTGGGTCATGCCCAGCTGAGAGGATTTTCCCTGAGCATTTGCAAAATCAGACAATCAGGCCTTCAATGGCTTTAACAATGGCGGGCTTTTGCTTCAAACCCTCCATTCTTTCCACCTCATTACCGTCCCTGAAAAAAATCATGGTCGGAAAGCCCTTGACGCCAAGACGCTCCTTAAGCTCCTGGTTCGCATCAAAATCAATCTGGTAGATGGGGAAGTCCGGCATGGTTTTGTCTATCTCGCGCAGAACAAAACTCAGCATTTTACACGGCCCGCAGGTTTTGGAATAAAACTCCACCAGTGCCGGCCCGGAGTGAGCCAACCCGTTAAATTCCTGTTGGGAAATTTCACTGATCATTTTCGCCCTCCTATCGGCTCAGTTTTTTGACATAGGCCGCCGCGCTGTTGGCGGCAATGGCACCATCGGAGCAGGCAGTGACAATCTGACGAAGATGCTTTGCAGTAATGTCTCCCGCGCCGAATATTCCTGACTTGGATGTCTGCATGCGGGAATCGACTTCTATGCAACCGTACTTGTCGCTTATGTCCAGGCCAACAAAAATTTCGGACGACGCCTGAAAACCGATGTATTCAAAAACACCGTCGCAGTCGACGTGGCGTACGGTCTTATCTGCCCCGGTGGATCTGAAGGAAACCCCGGTCAGGCGATCCGTTCCGGTAAATTCCAGCACATCCTGATAGGTGTAAATGTCCACGTTGGGACACGCCCGTAACTGCTCGCAGGCTTTCGGGTCAGCGGTCAGGTCAAGCATAGTGACCACAATGACCTTGTTACATATCTCTGAAAGAAACAGAGACTCTTCGACTGCGGAGTTGCCGCCGCCAATGACCACGACATCCCTGCTGCGGTACTGAGCGCCGTCGCAGATGGCGCACCAGCTGATGCCGTTGGCCACCCATTTGTCCTCGCCTGGAGCACCCAGACGGCGCGGGACGGTGCCGGTGGCGATAATCAAGGCACGCGCTTTGTAAACGGCGTCATCTTCCTCGCAGACGACTACTTTGAGTGCGTCCTCATCCGTAACCTTTTTCACCGTTTTGTAGTCAAACTCCACGCCAAGACTCTGAACATGCTCAAACATTTTGACGGCCAGTTCCGCGCCGCTCAACTTGCCTGCCCCAGTGTAATTTTCAATTTCATTGGTATTGATCATCTGCCCACCAGGGGAAAGGCGGTCAAGCAGCAATACCTTCATGTTGGCGCGCACCGCGTATATGGCCGCAGTCATGCCGGCAGGCCCAGCGCCGACAATCAAAACATCATAAACGGTACCCATACGTCATCTCCCGTTACACATCTCGTGTCATCGGGGGGAGGCACAGCCTCCCCCATGCAGGCGGATGTTTAGACGATCAGTTCAACGCCGGTATCGTACTTATTCTCATCAACAATAAGGGTCACCTTAAATTTTCCGGAAAGATTTTCAAAGCTCACCGGAAATTCAACCGTCCTGTCGTCCGCCTCCAGGAAAGTTCCCACGCACATGGCGATAAAAGGCCTTTTGGTTGTGGGAACAAAGTAGGCGTGGGTTTGTTCGCCTTCAAGCAGTACCATGACCAACTGGCCCTTTTCAAAGATGCCCTTTACCAGCAGTCTGTCCGTTTCCTGCCCCAAGCGCAGATTGTACTTGTCGGGGATCGTGCCGCTGTCCTTCACGGGGGGTATGGTTTCAAACTCTTCCGTTACCCCCAGAGTCCCCAACCATTCCCCCTTGCCGAAGGTCAGCGTATCCTCCCGGCAGTACAAGGAGAGTTTTTCAGCGCGGTAGTAATTGGCCGGTATATGCATTTCATACATGACCTTGCCGTCTTTCAGCTCAACGGTAATGGAGTTCAGCGTGACATATTGTTCGTCGTCGCCGCGGTACGTGGTGGCCGGTTGATCGCAGGCCTCGCCCTTGTAGGTTCCGATGCCGCCGGAATGCACCATGTAATGGTTTTCCCCGTAATATTCTACGTTGCAGATGTAGGTGGAGAAGAACTCGGCGCCACGTTCCTTGCCGTACTGCCAAATCTGTTCAATCTCCATCTTGTCCGTGTTAAGCCTGTAGCGCACGCCACGCGAGAAATTGTCCTTTGCCGGAATGTACTTTTCCTTGACCTTAGCGCGCCAGTGCCCGTTATCAAAGCACATGACATCGCCGTCCGGCAAAACCACGACGGCATGCTGTTCGTATTGCCAGTCGAAGTTTTTCACATCCCCCACCGGAGTGAAAAAGTATTTTTTGGCAAAGTCTTCAGGCCAGCCTTCAGGGTCGCCAAGTACCCAATTCAACTTACCGCTATCATAGTCGAGATTAATGACGGCATCCTGATGCCTGCCCGAGAAGGACAATGAGTTGGTCTTTTTGTCATACCAGACAGCATTGTTGTGGAACCAGTCATGCTTGTCCTGGCTGCCGGAGCCGCCCACATCCTGCGGCAATACCTTCTGGTAATCCCAGGTTTTCAGGATATTGCCCGTCGTGCGATCCACCAGCACACACATGTCCTCAACTGTGCCGCGTTGCGGATCCTGTGTCAGGATAAGCAGGTTTCCGTCTTCCATTTCAAACTGATCATGATGATAGCCGCCGGGAAGACGGAATTCCTTGTAAATTTTGCCGATCATGCCCAGTTCGAAAAGGCCCGTGGTATGGTATGGCGGCATGAACAGGCGATGCGTGCCTAGGAGCAAGCGGCCGTTTTTCGAGCGCTTGACGTCAAAGGCAAAGTTCAGTGTGCCGTACCAACGCACATCGCCGCGATAGTCATAGGCAGCGAGACTCCCCGGGGAAGTTGGGCTCAGGAAGATGACGTTTGAACCCAGGTATTCGGCAGTCGTCTTGATTTTTGTTGGCAAATGCACACTGGCCGGAGCTTTCTCCGTCTGAATGGTCAAGTTCTTTTTTGCTCCGTTGCCGAGAGTTATCTCCACCTGATTGGCATGGTCCGGGTACAGGCCGTACACAGGAAGAAAATGCTCTTTGCCCTTGGGAAAAGTAAAGCTCATGTCGCCGGCCTTATCTTTTCCCTTGACCAACACGGTGGCCTCCGTTTCATCCGGCGTGGTGAAATGCACCAGTGACGTCAACGGGGCAATGAGGTAGGGGTTAAGCTTCACGTAGGGAGCGTCTATGGTATAGCTGCCTCCCTTCATTGCCTTCAACATGTTTTCTTCAGCTGCATGCTGCTCATCAATAATGTGCGTGATTTTTTCCAGTTTGATGCTCAAGGGAACCTCCTGTCATTACGACATGTTTGAAACAAAACTCAATAAATGAAATTCATGACTGGCACACCGACGATGCTGTACATCAACAAGGACATTATGCATATGGCAATGCCGTAGAATGCCACGTCTTTCTTGCTGACCCAATCCGTGTTTCCGTAAATGACGGCCGCATAGGGTGACGCCGCAGGAGTCAGGATGGCGATATGCAAAGCGAAAATAAGGAGTGTCGCGTTGGCCTCAAAGTTGCCGCCGTTTTGGGCAATGAAGGCTTTGACTACCGGCATGAGGAGTACGCCCATAACCCCGTTGTTGGCGAACTGCGTCAGGCACATGCCGAGGGCTGCCAAAATGACGGCGAACATATAGGGAGAGTAGCCGCCAAGGACTGGTGCCAGAAGATTGGCCAAAAACTCGGTGATGCCGGTCGGGCCTGTCGTCATGGCGCTGGAAATGGCCATGGCTGCGCACACGAGGAAATACACATCCCAGATTACATATTTTCCGGCAATCTCTTTGAAATTCAGGATTGGTTTGCCTTCCACCTTGAACAGACACAGAACCGCCACAAAAAGGATAACAGAGCCCAGGGGGCCGATCTTGGCCAGCAGGGCAATTCCCGGCAAGCTTTTGGGAAGAATACTCGGCAAAAGCACAAGGGTCAGGTAACCGACCAGTGAAACCGCAAGAATTTTCTGGCGAAAACTCATGGGCGGCAACGGATCCTTGTTAAAGCGTTCAATGCTGATGTCCTGAATTTTGGACATGTCAGGCCGAAAAACGAATTTGATGAGCAGAGTATAGAGCACTATGCCCAAACTGCTCATGATAAATCCGAAAAGCATGTAATGGAAATAGTTCAGTTGCGTTTGGGCGACTTTTTCATAAGCGCCGACAATCATTAAGGCGGAGCCTGTGAATGGTTTGGCCGCCTGAGCTGAAATAGCGCCGAACATGGTTCCGATAACCATGACTGCCGTGTATTTGTCGCCTTTTTTATAGCCGACATCTTCAAGCAGACTGTAGAGAATAGCCCACATAAACAACAGCACCGGCAAAATATTGGCCGAAAGCGCGCCGAGTACATATGTGGCATAGATAAATATAAAACTGAAAACAGTTGGTTTTCCGTTAATAATTTTACGTGTAAGAAACCAACGGCTTATGTATCTGGCAACGCCCCCATGCTGTATAGCGCCGAAAAGCACCATGGCAAAAAGAACGAGCGTTGGAACAGTATCGCCGAATGACAGATGCAGAACCTGCTTCAGCGGCGCGTAGCCACAGATGATCAGGGCAACAATTCCCAAAAGGCTCGGCCAGAGAATGCTGACGAATGACCAGAGAAAAATCATCCCCAAAAAAATGCCGAGCACTTTCATTCCAATGGGGGTAATGGGAGCAATAGGGGGTAAATTGCCGAATCCGAACATTATCACGACCCCGACAAGTGCAGCGAGATAGTGCATAATATCTTTTCCGGTGTCCGTATCCGCGCCGGGGTGTGGCGCATTGCTGCTGGCAGTCATGCTTACATCCTAGAATGTGTAGACAACGCCTAAGTTTAGGCTCCATGGGTCGCGCATGTCATCGCTGCCGCCTTTGCCGTTCATTACCGACGTGCCCCATACGGAGCGCGATTTATCAAGAAGCGTGGCCAGGTAGGCGGCTTCCATGTGAACCTTCAGATTTTCGTATACCTGATACTCTGTGGTCAGACCGATCTCGACCGCGCTGTCATTTGTGGTCATGTACAGCGGACCTGTGCCCCAGGCCTGAGAGTTGGGACCGTCGGCAAACGATATGTAATCCGTGTTGCCGCCGGGGGTCATGTAGCGTTTTGCCATGGTCGGACTGTTTGTGCCGCCGATGTAGTTCAGGCGGAGGGTATGCCTGAGATCATCTATAAAGCTGACATCTTTCAGGCGCGCGCCAATGCCCCAAGTTCCAGACATCTGGTTGCCGAGCAGCCGCTCACGGGCCAGATACGGGCTGCCGTTGAAGGCAAAATGGGAGAAATTGTTGTGCGTGTTAATTACGCTCAAGTGGGGCATACGCTCGGAGCCGTTGGCCGGATTGCCATCGTCGCCGGACGAGTACCATCCGTACACGCCGGGAATACCCCAGCCTGTCTTGTATTCAAAAAGCAGGTTGCCCAACCATCCTTGCCGGTTGTAATGACTGTCGTCATAGCTTACGGAACCGTAATTGAAATCCCAGGCCAGACGAAACGGATCGAACTCCGTCACTTCGCCGGTAAGCCCAAGCCACACAGCATTGCCGTAGTCGTGAAGACGTTTGCCTACGGGGCTCCCGTCCTTGCGGATCGCTCCGCCTGCGGGCAGCAGACCCGCCTGGACTCCTTGCCAACTGGTTCCCTGTGCGGTAAAGCCCGCCTTGAGGCTGCTAAAATCACCGTTGCCGAATGTGTTCGGCCCGATGCCCGCGTACATGCCCCAAGGAGTCACTTTCACGCCGTCAAAACTCAGCGGCACGACAAGAGCTCCGATATCCATATTGTCCATATAGTTTTGTCTGATACCGCCTGTCTCGCCGGCGTAGTTGTCGTTAAACGGTCGCAGCCACATGCCTGTAACGGAAACATTGTCATTGAACTTGTGGCTGGCGACTATGCCGGCCACATCGTCGCCCAGAATGTTCGAGCCTGTGGTGAAACTCGGCAGACGCAGAGACTGTATGCCCATGCGAACTTTTGTATTGCTTCCGGGAAGCATCCAGTCCAGGTATGCGTTTTTCACTTCCACAATTGTTCCGTCTGCTCCCAACGCACCGCCCGTGCTTGCTTTGCCCCAGACTATGTCGCCTATTTCAAAAAACACGGTACCGGACAACGCTTCCGAAGCCACAGCGTGCAATTGCAGATGCACACGGGAGCGGGCGTTGAACTCGTCCTCCCCCTTGAACGGCGAAGCGCCGTTTTGGTTCCAGCCGGTTTGGCCGTTGCCGTTGGTAAAACCGCCGTTCTTGCCGTAATCAAAGCTCATGATCCATTC
>JAISKZ010000018.1 GCA_031260725.1 Desulfovibrio sp.
TTGAACCCTCGACCCCCGCCTTGCGAAGGCGATGCTCTCCCAGCTGAGCTACTTCCCCACAGTCGGCAAGCAGTATAGTGTTTTCTATTTAGACAAAACAGATTTCTCTGTCAAACGTCGGCATCTGTTCCGCGTCGTTATGAAAATCATTATTTTTTTGTAATAGTTTTTTTTATTTTATTTGCCACCGTGAAACGGCGGGGGATACAATGCGGTTCGTGGCCGCCATAATGCACACAGGTCCATATGTTAGTTAGATAATGCCTTTTTTCCCATGCGTTGCTGGTATGAGGCCATGTCGGCTGTAGAGCCTTCCCAGTCTTTCAGCACGGTCTGGTAACCGATGCCGGCGAGTGCCGTCGTCATTTCCTCCACGCCGCGGTGGTCGGCTATCTCAAACTGGCCTGGATTATGGCTGCCTTTTGTGGCGCGCCCGCCTACCGCCGTGGACACCCCGGCGGAAACGCGCGTGACACCGAGCGGCACCAGATGGTCGCGCATGAACGCGTTTTCACGTGTAGAGCATGTGATGCCGACTCTCGGTAAAAAACACCGTGTGGCCACAATATATTGCACAAAATGCCGGTCATCCACGGCGTGACGTGTGGCGAACTCACCCTCATGCGGACAGATGCGCGGCACAGACACGCTCACTTCCACGCCGGGAAAACGGCGTTGCAGCCACCAGGCGTGCAGACCGGCGGCAAAGGCGTCCTGCTCAAAGCTTTCCAGGCCGAGCAGCGCGCCTATGCCGAGAGAATACATGCCGGCGCGCGCCGCGCGTTCCGGCGCGGCCAGGCGAAAGGCGTAGTCGTGCTTTGGTCCGGCCGGATGCAGCCAGTCGTAGAGTCCAGGGGTGTAGGTCTCCTGAAACATGGTCATGCAGTCCACGCCCGCGGCCGACATCAGGGCGTATTCCTCTTCCGTCATGGCGTAGACTTCAATGCCGATGGACGCGAAACGCGGTTTGATGCACCGCACGACATCGGCGATGTATTCGGGCGAGGAAACCTTGCGCGCGTCGCCCGTGAGCAGCAGAATGTGCTGCAGGCCCATGTCCGCTATCACACCGGCTTCGGCTTCGGCCTCGTGCACGGTCAGATGCCGTCGGAGCTGTTTGTTCTTGGCGTTGAAGCCGCAGTATCGGCACTGGTTTGTGCAGATGTCTGAAATATAGAGCGGTGAAAAAAGTTGCACAGCCCGTCCGAAGTAACGCAATGTCAGTTCGTGCGCCCTTCGGGCTATGTTTTCCAGATACGGCGCTGCCGCTGGCGAGAGCAGCGTCAAAAAATCTTCCGGCTGCAGAATCTCTTTGTCAAGCACCGACAACACAGATTGCGGCGTGGCCGAGGCCACGCCGTCGGTCCGCCGTGCGGCGGGCCATGTCTGTAAAAATTTCTGAAACGATTCCACTGCTCCGCCCTTGTTACAAACGCATGCAATATTACACCACAAATAGAAATGAATATAATTTTCAAGGATGTCGCCTGTCAACATAAAGCAGCGACCCGACCAGGGCAATCGAATGATTTTTTACATACTATATAAAATTATTAAAAAATATTGATTGCTACGTCACTCCGCTTTGCCCTGCTTCTCGCAATGACACTATTCTGGGGCTGAAGTGATATGCCATTAAACCAGCGGTGTTATTTCACACACATATCAATGCGAATCGGGGTTTGATGCACTACGGTCGGACAGTCTATGGGAAAATCCGGCTGAGGGCAAAGATTTCCAAGATCTGTCGATTGATTGGGATGGCATATCGTGTATTACATCATGGCACAGGGAAAATACCCTGGCCGAATACATGGACAGCATTCGATAGAGTCAGTTCAAAAAATCCTTGACTCGGATAGCGGTCTGTACACGCTCTGAAAATTTTTCCGTCAGGGCTTGTCAAGATAATCGTGTTGGTATACACAAAATTTTCGTGCCGAGGTGGTGGAACTGGTAGACACGCTATCTTGAGGGGGTAGTGGATTATATCCGTGCGGGTTCGAGTCCCGCCTTCGGCACCAAGTAAAGATTTCATAATGTCCCGTAATGCTCCAAAAGTCTTACGGGTCTTTGTCTTTACGGGGATTAGCAATTTCTTGTGGCGTCATAAAGTCCTTATTACAAGCCCACGAAAAGGGGGTATCTTTTGGGGTATGTTTCGTGTTTGGATACTTGTTAAACAGGAGATACCTCCATGCCCCTGACAGACACAGCAATCCGTTCTGCCAAGCCAAAAGAGAAACCTTACAAGCTTTTTGTACGGTCATGGTCTTTACTTGATGGTTACCCCTACAGATGGGCAGTTGTGGCGGCTCAGATATCGCTTTGAGGGAAAAGAAAAATTGCTTGTCCCGGGGTGTATCCTGCCATCAGCCTCAAAGATGCCAGAGAACGGCGTAATGATCATCAATTTACATATTACCTCTTATCACTTAACTGGACAGCAATGGGTTGAAGTGAGACATAAACATTCAAGTTTTTATCAGCACTCAAATGTCATAATCCATTATACTGACTTGGCATTGAATTTATATTCCAATATACGGATGTTGACCATTTTTTTCTAACATTTCTTTCAACATTCTTAGAAATTCCATCAGGATAGACTATCCTAATAAATACCTTCCCATTTTTATATGCTGTTTCTTTAAATAGATTTTCATTTTTCTCATTCAATTCTGGGAAAAATAAAATTTGTTGTTATTACGGTCTATTTTGTACAGTATAAATTGATTACTGTATTGCACTGGTGCATTTTGTTCTTGAAATTGATCCGGTGGTGTGTCGCAGGGGGATGGTATTGACTGTGGTATATGTGGATCTAGATTTAGTTGTATTACAGCAATAAAATCATTAAAATCTACCTCTACAATTTTTCTAATTTTGATATACAGTGAATTACAATTTAAATGTAATTGATTTTTATACTTTTTATAAATGGTGTTAAATCCAGTCTCATCCATGAAATTTTTTACTTTTTCTAGTCTTTCCGGATCGCTTTTTAAAAATTCTGTTAATGATATATTATGCTTTTTTACATTAGCTTCTTTTGCAACTAACAAAACGTTGCCGAAAACATGCAATCCACAAGACTCTCTATTAATTTGTTTTCAAAATATTCGAGAGTTTTCTTTTTGTAGGAAGCATTAAAAAATCTAAATTTTTTAGAAAATTGATACAAGAAAACCCTCACAGCTAAATTTTGTACATCCCCATATTCATTCCCATTTATCTCTCTCCCTTAAAAGCCGATTAGTTTTTTGAGGCTCTTCGTCGTTTATACTATGGAATTGCTGGATATATCAGCCCATAATTAGCGCTCCTGTCAAATCAATCATGGTGACAAAATTCGCCGTATTTCTATATCCCCGCGCCTTGATTCCAGCAGCCTGGAATATAGACGTTTCAGGCTTTCAAGGCGGGCACTTGGCAGTAATGACTCCATTGTCCGAGTACTTGGGGAAGATGCGCCTAAACGTACTGAGTGCAATAATCCATAGGTGTTAACACCTTTTCTCCCCACAAAGCTCACCATAATGAGGGCAATGATACCTGACTCCCCGCTCTGCACCGATTTCAAGATTTACCTGAAAAGATTGCTTGCCCGTCTTTCATGCGGCAGTCAAACCAAGACCAAGGCTAATCATTCCCTCTGCTTTCATAACCACCTCGGATGACCTGTTATAAGCATCAACGCTTTTGGGCAAATTCTACAGTAAACATCGAAGAGCCATTTTGTCAGCTCACCAATGCTGTCCGGCTAAGCAAGCATACGACAGGCTGAAACTGTTAGGTTTCTCCTGGTGTTCATCGTTTTGGATTCAGGAGTTCTTCTGTATGAAATCATCCGCGAAGACAGCAAGGCAGGGAAAAGGCAAAGTAAGTCAGAGCGGGGCAAAGCAGCGTGTCGATATAACGCGGCGTATCAACAACTGCAGCCCGTCTGCCGCCAGCGTCAATCAGGGCAAGACTGACTTTCGTCATCGGGCAAAAGGCGGGCTTCCCACCCTTGTTGATAGTACAAACAGGTGCCCGGGTTCCATGCACTGGCGGTACGGTGGTTGTAATTTTCCGTCACAGGCCAGCAAGTGAACGGTGCCAAGGCTTCCGCAAAGGAAACGGCGTTAACAATCCGCTCACTGCTTTTTTTCAATGAAGCATTGGGTCCTTCAATATACCATATCTGATAGCGAGGCATACTGTCTCCTCAAACAGATTATCAATTTTTGCATAAGCTCTGTCGTTGATGTAACAATTCTGCCGCAACGCAAACGGCGGCCAGAGGAGAATCTTCTCTTCAGGCCGCCGACGCTGCACAATACGATTCAAATCAGTCAATCAGTGTATGCCAGGTAACAGGAATTTGCTGACCACAAAAAGCAGCACCAGCAACGTTACACCCAGACCGAGACTCCATTTAACGAGGCTGATTTCCGCCGGCTCCAACGGTTCATATTCCATTTTCTGAATTTCTTCATGAAATTTGACTTCATTTTCGCTCATAATTTTTCCTCCTTAAGGAAAACATCGTCAGTTCAGCAGCGGCGGGGTCATGCCGTGGAAGAACAGCCACGAAATGAACAGGCCAACCCAAATGATGAAACCGAACAGGCACAAGATATACACAATGGCCAAACGCCCGATGCCTTCCTCCAGCAGTTTGCGGAAGTTGGAAACCATGCCGATGGTGAAGAAGGTCAGCAGAAAGAAAATCGTCCGAAAACCGTTGAGTGTGCCTGCCAGACTCTTGCCGATTGCGTGCAGGTTCGGCGACTGGAGGCAGATAAACAGCAGGATGAGAAAGGTGATCAAATAGCCGAGCACAAAACGCGGGAACCGCGCCCATACGTCGGACCACCCCATGGTGCGATCTCCGCCGGATTTGTCAAATTTGGCCGTCCAAAGCCATGCCAGCAACAGCGACCACACGCCGATAAACACGTCAATAAAAATTTTTACCGTGGTGGTGACCATCAAAACCCAACCCGGCGCCCATGTAACGCCTTCAGCAGCGGCCTTGGCCAGAATAAGCGATTCGGTAATCTGGCCGCTGGCAATAGCGCCGCCGTCTGACTTGACCGCCAAGCCCATCCAGCCACCGGCCACCATGGGCTCGCCAGCCAGAAAATATTGCGCAACAAAAGGCAATACCAGCATTTCAATGCAGGTAAACACGACCACCAGCGAAGAAACCATGATGGGCACCACGGGGCGGGAACGAATGGCCGCGCCGGTGGCAATGGCAGCCGACACACCGCAAATGGAAATGCCGGACGCGAGAGGCGCCGCCCATTCCTTGTTGAATTTAAAATACTTACGGGCCACATAATACACAACTGCCCAATAAATCAAATAGGCTTCCACAATAGCGCACAAACCCCGAAAAATGACATGCCCGGCAAAACCGGCGGCGTCAGCGGCCTTTACTCCAAGTTCGGCACCCATGATGACAATAGCTATTTTGACGAAAAGTTCCGGGCGGCAGGCATTACGCAGATTGTCCGCCAAGCCGGGCGCGAAGTTGCTTATCAGAATGCCCGTCACCAGAGCGATGATCAGGCCCGCTTCCGTGCTCAAGCCCATTGCCCAGGGGATGTCGAACTTAGCGATCTGATTGGGGGAGGCAGCTATATACGCGTTCGCGCCCAGCATGTAGCAAAGAAACGCGATAAAAAACACTACGGTAAACGCACTGATGAAGCGGCCGACATTGCCGCCGAGCAGCTTTATGCCGCAGCTCAAAATCGTGGTGAGCACGGCATACGTCACCAACGCCGACGCCCAGCCTGGCATCAGTCCCTTGGCCGCGGGCGCCCACGCCTTCAAGGGATTGTCCACCCATATGCCGGTTTTCACAACCCAGCCCAGCAAGTCGAGATTGCCGATCTTGAACAGCGCCAACAAAAAGATGACGCTTCCGATAAGCAAAGCAACTTTATCCTCATTAAATGTTGATTTTGTTGACATATACCCTCCCTAGTTTTCAAAAATCGGGAAGCACCCGGCTGATGACCGCGCCGTTCATGCGGCTCTTGCCCCACACGGAAGAATTGTCCATACTATTCAGTCATCCTCTTTATGCCTGCCTTTACCACATAGATAATAATACCCTTCCGTCGATGGCAATACCTGCATACACGAAAAAAGGGGGCATCAATGCCCCCTTCGGTTTATGCTGTCGTCTGTCGCTTCGCGTTTTTTAGAAGCTGTACACGAAGTTCAGGTTGATGTTCCACGGGTCGCGTACCTGATCGCTCACGCCGTTTATGCTGCTGTTGCCCCACACCGAGGAGCTGTGGTCAAGGATGGTGGCGATGTAGGAGGCGTCCATAAAGATCTTGAAGTTTTCATACATCTGGTATTCGGTGGTCAGACCGATCTCGACCGCGCCGTCCTGCGTGGTCATGTACAGCGGATCCAGACCGACGGCTGGGCCGCCGATGGGGCCTCTGACAGAGGAGGCGTTATAAAGACCGCCGTGGTCGCCGGTCATGTACCTTTTTGCCATGGTTGTGTTGTTGGTGCCGCCGATGTAGTTCAGACGCAGGGTGTGCTTCAGGTCTTCCACAAAGCTCACGTTCTTCAGGCGGGCGCCGATGCCCCAGGTGCCTGTCATATTGGTGCTGAGCACGCGGTCACGCTCTCCGATCATCGGGTTGCCGTTAAAGGCGAAGCTGGAGAAGCCGTTGTTGTTGTTGGAGTTGGAGAAGCTCGGCATGCGTTCGGAACCGTTGCTCGGGTCGTTGTCGTCGCCGGAAGCGTACCATCCGTACAGGCCGGGAATGCCCCAGTCCAGCTTGTATTCAAAGAGCAGGGAGGCCAGCCAGCCCTTGCGGTCATAATGGCTGTCGTCATAGGCTACAGAACCGTAGTTGAAATCCCACGCGATGCGGAAGGGGTCAAACGCGGTCACTTCGCCGGTCAGGCCCCCCCACCATGCGTCGCCGTAGGAGTCCAGGCGTTTGGCAACGGGAGTGCCGTCCTTGTGCAAGGCGCCGAAGGCGGGAAGCATGCCCGGCGCGATATACCCATAGGACGCGGGTGTGTTGAGTCTGTCGGCAGCGAAGTTGCCGTTGGCGTCTGTTCGAAAGGCGTTGGGGCCGATGGCCGCGTACATGCCCCAGGGGGTCACTTTCACGCCGTCAAAGGTCAGCGGCAGAATCAGGGCAAAAGTGTCCACATTATCCATGTAGTTTGTGCGGTAGGAGTCGACGGTGGAGGTGTAGTTGTCATTGAAGGGACGCGCCCACAGGGCGGTCAGCGCCACGTTGTCGTTAAACTTGTAGTTGAGCACAATACCGGCCACATCGTCATTGAACACGTTTGAACCGGTGGTGAAGCCCGGCAGGCCCACGCCCTGTATGCCCATGCGCACCTTCAGGTCAGTCTCCGGCACAACCCAGTCCAGATAGGCGTTTTTCAAGGCGATGCGGTCAGTCTTGTCCGCGCCCAACGCGCCGCCCGAGGAGTTTTGGCCCCAAGTATTGTTTATTTCGAAAAAGACCGTGCCGGACAGGGCTTCAGAAGCAACCGCGTTCAACTGCAAGCGCACCCGCTGCCGAGCTTCGAATTCATCTTCGCCCGAGCCGATGCCGTTGCGGGCGTAACCCGTCTGGTGGTTGCCGCCGGTGAAGCCGCCGTTCTGACCATAGTCAAATGCCATGATCCACAGGCCCTTAGCTTTGAAGTCAATGGCGCTCGCGCCTGTGGACATGCCGAACACAAGACCGGCAGCCAACAGAAGTGTAGCTAACTTTTTCATAAAGTACCTTCCTTTAAGGTGATGTCCATTTGCGAAGTCAAAATATACAATGCTTCTTCGCAATGCAAGCTTTTTCGTACAAAAATTTTTATTCTTTAGGTCAGAAAAGGCAAGATATTTTTTAATATGTAAAATTAATATGTTATGGCCTTTAACAGCGAAAAATTTCCCCTCCGCCCGAAAATTTTTAACCGCCAAAAAATAAGGGCGGCGTCTTCCTGTCATGGCAAGAGCGCCGCCAAAATGCCGTTCAGGCAGGCAATGCCTTACTTGATGGCGTCTTTCAGACCCTTGCCCGGGGTAAATTTGGCAACTTTACCGGCAGGAATGGTAATTTCTTTGCCCGTGCGGGGGTTGCGGCCCTTACGTGCGGCCCGCGTCACAACTTTGAAACTGCCGAAACCTGTAAAGGTGACGGAATCACCGGCGGCCAGAGCCTCGCGTACTGAGGCAACTACGGCGTCCAAGGCTTCCTCAGCCTTGGCTTTTGCGGACAGACCAGCCTTGGCGCGGATTTTGTCAACAAGCTCAGCTTTTGTCATTTTCGCTCTCCATATAGAATTTTCGGGTTTCCCCATTGTGGTGCCGTGCGGAACCGTCTGCACCCTATGTTTTGGCTTTTCTAAAGACCTTGTGCGCAGTCACCTTTGTTGCGCCGTGTGGTCGCAACAAAAAAGTTGTCGTCCCCGCGGGAACTCCAGAAACAAAATTGACCACAACAGACAGGGCTTATCACGACAAAGCTCCCGTGCACCAGTCATTGCTTTTTAAGGAATGCCAGACAACGTGTCAATAAAAAAAGAGAAACAAAGATAAAATTTGGCGTATTTTTTTCATTGCATCACAATGGGCCGGTGCGCACTGTTCCGGGCATCAGACCAGCTGTGTAAGCAACCTTCTGTTTTTATTATAAATCAATAAGATCTACCTCATCCGGCTTCAAGGGACGTCCCAGAAACAAACTTCCGGTGCGGGCAAAGCGGGCGCAATTGTCTGTGGTCAAAAAACGGCTGATGCCGCTATGCCCGGCGTCTCGCAGCAAAGCGCGCCAGGTCAGTTCTTCCTTCACGCACTGCGCTGTTGTGGCCGCCGAGTCAATGATGCGCACATGTGGCCCTACAACGCGCTGCAGGGCGTGCAGCAGCAGGGGAAAATGCGTGCAGCCCAGCAACAGCGTGTCAGGCCTCAGGGCCGTAACGGGCGGTGTAAAAATGTGCTTCAGATAGCGTCGGGCGATACCCTCGACAATGGGTCCCTTCATCCAGCCCTCTTCGGCGAGGGGGACAAACAGCGTGCAGGCCCGCCCCAGCACGCGCGCTTCCGGACGAATACGCGCAATAGCCTGTTGATAGGCACCTCCGGCAATAGTGGCTTCTGTGGCGATAACCACAATCTGTCCGTTGCGGCTTGCGCTGGCGGCGGCCATAGCGCCCGGCTCCACAACGCCCAGCACCGGCAGCGGGGCAAAATGGTCGCGAATTGTGGGCAGTGCGGCCGCTGTCGCGGTATTGCAGGCCACAACCAGCATTTTAACGCCCATATCCACCAGCTTGCCCGCCGCCTTGAGGGTATACCGAATGATGGTGTCACGCCCCTTGGTGCCGTAAGGCAGACGGGCCGTATCCCCCAGGTAGATCATATCCTCGGCTGGCAAGCATTTTGCCAGAGCCTTGAGCACAGTCAGACCGCCCATGCCCGAGTCAAACAGGGCGACAGGCAGCAGGGAAGGGTTATGCATATCCCCCAGGCCGTCATGTTGCATGAATCGTTATCTATATAGTTTATGTATTTTTTCATGCGCAACGGTGAAGCTGCCGCGCATGAAAAAATATACAGATAAAAGGCTTGGATCCCACAGTGATGGATTGAACATTTTACAAAGCTTGCCCCAAATACCGTGCCGCTGTAAAGAGCAAAATGCCGGCGAGCAGATATTTCAACACGCGCGCCGGAACATATTTCTGACAGCGTGCGCCCATGTACATGCCCATCATGCCGCCAAGACCCAGCAAAAGACCCATCCGCCAGTCCGGCGCCACTGCAATGCCGGGGTATAACGGCGCCAGCAGAGAGTAAAAACTCACGCCCCCCACAGACGTCAAAAATGTGGCAAAAAGCGTGGCGCCGGCCACGGCATAAATGGGCAAACCAAACAGGGAAACCAGAAAGGGCGCCATAATCGCTCCGCCGCCGATGCCGTAAACCCCGCCTACAAGCCCCACCACAAGACTGAGCAGGGCAAGTCCCCGGCATGGGACAGCAAATTCTTGATTCTGAAAATCAAATATAAATATACGGCTGTTCCAAACGAGCCTTGTGCAGGCGTTGCTCTGCACCGCCGTTCCCGATACGCCGTTTTTTTGTCCGGCGTAAAAGCTGCGCTCGACATGCTGCGCATTGGTTCCGACAATGGAAGCGTGTTTTTTGCCGCGCAGATCCCACAGCATTTTACCGCCGACATACAGGAGCACAAGGCCTGTAAAAATTTTGAAACGGGCGGGATCCGGCAGCCAGTTGATGCGGATGAAGGCCCCGGCGAACACGCCCGGCAGGGTGCCGATGGATACGATGGCCGTCAGCGGCCAGACAAGCCGTCCCTCGCGCCAATAACGCCACACGCCCGCAGGACAAGACAGAACGTTGAAAAACTGATTGGTGGCGCTGACGCTCGGATTAGTGTAGCCGAGAAAGCTCATCTGAAAAGGCAACAAAAGAAAGGCGCCGGAAACGCCGCCCATGGAAGTCACAAAGGAAACGCCAACGGCCACGCAAAAGGGGAAAAGAGGGTGGCATTCAATACCGGCTGTGGGGAAATACATGGAAACCTCGCGGTATGCTGGACACAACACAACGCCGGGTGATTCAACCGGCAGTGCAATCATCACGGTTTGTATTATAACCGTGATGATTGTATTTGTCATCTGAAAAAAATACGCTCCACAATGTTATGTCAGCCATAATTTTGTTGCGTGACAAGGCGTTTTCAGACAGTATGTCTTCTTGGGTGGTTACAGAACTTTTTGCGACAAGGACAGTGCCATGCTGGCCATTCTGGACTACGAGGCGGGCAATCAGACGAGCGTACGCCGAGCGCTGGAACACCTTGACATACCTTGCTCCGTCACGGCGGACACGGCCGTGCTGGACAGCGCGAACGGCATTGTCTTCCCTGGTGTCGGCGCCGCAGGTCAGGCTATGGGCGCTCTCGCCGCCGGGCTGGATGCCTCCCTGCGTCGGGCTGTGCAAACAGGCAAACCGCTTTTGGGCATCTGCCTCGGCTGCCAGATACTGCTGGAATACAGCGAAGAAAACAACGCAAGGACATTGGGCCTCGTGCCGGGCGTCTGCCGCCGCTTTGCAGACAATATGCAGCAGGAGGACGGCTCGCCCGCCCCGGTGCCGCACATGGGCTGGAATAGCCTGCGCGTTCGAACAGAAAGCCTCCTGCTTGCGGGAATCTCGCCGGAGGCGGAATTTTATTTTGTGCATAGCTATTATGTGGCGCCTGACCCCGCTTTTGTGATCGCCACAACCGTCTACGGGCGTGAATTCTGTTCCTGCTATGGCCGCGACGGTCTGTGGGCAGTGCAGTTTCATCCGGAAAAAAGCGGCCGCCCCGGTCTCATCCTGCTGCGCAATTTTTACAACTATTGCCGGGAGGCGCGCCATGCTCAGTAAACGCGTGATCCCCTGCCTTGACGTGAGGGAAGGCAGGCTGACAAAAGGTATAAGATTTTCCGGAAATGAAGACATCGGCGACCCGGTGAAAAGCGCGCGCCGCTATTATGAAGAGGGTGCCGACGAAATCGTTTTTTATGACATCACAGCTTCCGCAGAGGCGCGCGGCATTTTTCTGGATGTGGTGGAGCGCGTGGCTGAACAGATTTTCATCCCCTTTTCCGTCGGCGGCGGTATTTCCGATGCGGCGCAGATGCGCGACGTTCTTTTGGCCGGAGCAGAAAAGGTTTCTGTCAATTCCGCGGCTGTGCAAAATCCCGGCATTATCAGCGAAGGAGCGGAGGCTTTCGGCTCTCAGGCCATTGTGGTGGGCATGGACGTGCTGGCCGTGCCGGTGAGCGCAGACATCCCTTCCGGCTATGAAATCGTGATCCACGGCGGGCGAAAACGCATGGGCATTGACGCGCTTGCCTGGGCAAAGCGCTGCCAGGATCTGGGCGCGGGAGAACTCTGCGTCAACTCCATTGACGCGGACGGCACAAAAGACGGTTATGAACTCACGCTGACAAAAGCCGTCGTGCAGGCTGTGTCTATCCCGGTCATCGCATCAGGCGGCGCGGGCGAGCCGCGGCACATGTACGAAGCCGTCAGCCGGGGCGGCGCGTCGGCGGCGCTTATTGCCTCCATTGTGCACTACGGAACATACACTATCCGGGACTGCAAGGAATATATGGCAAACCGGGGCGCAAAAGTGCGATTGACATGGTAGGGTACAGCCATACATAAATACCTGATCTTGAGAGTTTCACCTTTGTGATGATTTTTGATGTTTTTGTTAAACAAGAACAATGGATTACCGGAATCAAGTCATTGAAAAAGCGAATCTCTCCGGATCACATGGCACTGGATTTTTCCAAAAAATACGCATATACTTTTAAAATACTATTTTGATGCCGTATTAAGGAGGGCAACATGGCTCACAAAAAAATTGAACGCAAAAAAGAACTGGATCGCCGTCGTCAGCGCCGCAAGGACCGTCTGAAGCAACGAGCGCGGGCGACAAAAGCCGGCACAAGGCCTAAGTGAATACTCCATCTGCTGAAGCATGTGGCCTCAATCAACAGCTAAAGCCGGCAACATCGGCTTCGCCGATACAGACATGTGAACTTCACAGCCATTGCAAAACGAAAGTTTTTTACCTGATGTACACTTTGTTTGGCGACACAGCCCAAGAAAGATGCTGAAGCTGCCGCCTGAAGACGGGATTTTTTGCCATCCCAAAGTGGGATAATAAATATAATCATTAACAAAACACAGGGCGTGTTCTGCCCCCTGCCTCGAAGTGATTGTCATGCCTATTTACGAATACCTTTGTCCCCAGTGTCGGCATCTTTTTGAGGAATGGACAAAATCGGCCCAGGACAGTGCGCCGGAACCCTGCCCGCGTTGCGGCGCTTCCGCGCCCAGGGTCATCTCCCAGACGTCCTTTGTGCTCAAAGGTGACGGCTGGTATGTGAGTGACTACGGATACCGAAAAGGCGTCAAGGAAGACGGTGAGGTTGCGGCCGAACCGACGGATTCTGCGGGAAAAAGCCGGAGTCAGGCTGACGCGACAGAGGCGGCGACTGCCGTCGGTACCGATGCGACACAGGCAAAACCGGCACAGGCTAAGGAAGCCGACGCTCAGGCAAAGCCGAAAAGAACTCCCCCGCCCCCAGCCGCTCCGGCCCGGAAAGACATGGCCGCAACGTCACGGAACAGCGGAATAAGTGGATAAGAGAACGCATGATCGAACGTTACACGCGGTCGGAGATGGGGCGCATCTGGACCCTGGAAAGCCGTTACCGTGCCTGGCTTGCGGTGGAACTGGCCGTTTGCGAGGCATGGCGCGATGCCGGACGCATTTCGGACGAAGCCATGTCCGTCATACGCGCACGGGCTGGTATTGATGTGCAGCGTATACAGGCTATTGAAGAGACAACACGCCACGATGTGATAGCTTTTCTGGCAAGTCTGGAAGAAAAAGTGGGTGACGATGCCCGTTTTATTCATCTTGGCTGCACGTCGTCCGATATTGTGGATACGGCAAACGCCCTGCTGCTTGTTGAAGCGGGAGAACTGATTCTCGCCGACATCGACACCCTGCTGCAGGAACTGGAAACGCTCGCTCGCCGCCATAAAGGCGCGCTCTGCATGGGCCGCACACACGGCATACACGCAGAGCCCACGAGCTTTGGCCTCAAAATGGCAGGTTTTTATGCGGAATTTGCCCGCCATCGCGCTCGCGTCAGTTCCGCGACGGAAAACGTGCGCGTGGGTAAAATTTCCGGAGCCGTCGGCACATACGCCTTCCTTTCGCCGGAACTGGAGCACAATGCTCTTTCGCGTCTCAAGCTCAAGGCGGACGAGCACTCCACACAGATTATCCAGCGCGACCGCTACGCGCACTTTTTCTCCGCGCTCGCGATTATGGCGGGCGGCGTAGAGCGGCTGTGCGTGGAACTGCGGCATTTGCAGCGCACGGAAATAATGGAAGTGGAAGAGGGTTTTGCCAGAGGCCAGAAGGGATCATCCGCCATGCCGCACAAAAAAAATCCCATCTCGGCAGAAAACATGAGCGGCCTTGCGCGTCTCATACGTTCCAACGCTCTGGCCGCCATGGAAAACCAGCCGCTCTGGCATGAAAGAGACATCAGCCATTCTTCCGTTGAACGCGTTATCATGCCTGATTCCACAATTCTTGCCGATTATGTGTTGACACGTCTGACAGGTCTTTTGCGCGGCCTTGTCGTCAAACCTGACCGCATGCGCGAAAACATGGCAAAATCTTTCGGTCTGTACCATTCGCAGCGCGTGCTCACCGCCCTCATTGACACGGGGCTGCCCCGGCAAAAAGCTTATGAAACCGTGCAGCGGCTTGCCATGAAAAGCTGGGATGCCCGCCGTTCCTTCCCTGAACTGGCGCTTGCCGACGCGGGAATACGCGCCTGCCTGAACGAAGCGGCGCTTGCGGCCCTGTTTGATGAAACCTACTGTCTGCGACATGAAGACGCTGTTTTTGCGCGTGTGTTTGCACAGCCCGCACAACCAGAACATTTTTATGCATGATCATAAACGACGCTTGGCAAAACTTCTGGTGGAGAAATCCTACCGTGTCGGCAATTTTGTTTTGGCCTCCGGCCGCAGAAGCGATTATTATTTCGACTGCAGGGTCACGGCCCTCCATGCCGAAGGCTCAAGGCTTATCGGACTGTTGTTCAACAACCTGCTCAAAAACCTTGACATCAGGGGCGTAGGAGGCATGACCATGGGCGCGGATCCGCTGATTTCGGCCGTCACTGTCCTCTCCTGCGGCACAGGGCGTTTGCTGCACGGCCTTCTGGTGCGTAAAGAGGCCAAGGGGCACGGCACAAACCAGTTTGTGGAGGGGCTCGGCAATTTCAGCGCGGGCGACGCCGTCGCCATGCTGGAAGATGTGGTCACCACCGGCGCGTCACTGCTCAAAGCCTGCGACAGAGTGAGCGAGGCTGGGCTTGCCGTTTCTGCCGTTTGCACCATTCTTGACAGGGAGGAAGGGGGACGTGAAAAGCTTAAAGCGGCGGGATATGATCTGCTTGCGCTTTTCACACGCAGGGAACTGCTGGATCTGGCTTCTGAGTAAAATCATGCTCAATCGAACCTGTGTACGGACACTTTGTTGTTTTGCGTCCGCCTTCTTTTTTTGCCTGCTTATGCCTGCCGATCCGGCGCATGCCGACGAACTGGCGTGCCCCTATCTATAATGAGGGACTGCCTTCACGTCTTGCCGCCGGTGCGGCCGTTGAGTCTTCTTCATAATCTGGTACGGTGCGGAGAAAATGTGCCGCACAACTCATTACCGGGCGAAAGGGGGAGAAGATGCCTGAAAATATTTTGATTGTCGGCGGCGTCGCCTTAGGCCCCAAGGCCGCCTGCCGCTGCAAGCGTCTGAACCCCGACGCAACTGTGATTATTGTGGACGAAAACGTCCATGTTTCTTATGGCGGCTGCGGCATTCCCTATTTTATTTCGGGTGAAATCAACAATCTTGACGATCTGCGCGCCACTCCCTATCACACCGTGCGCGATCCGGAATTTTTTCGCAGAATGAAGGGCGTGACCGTGCGCACCCAAACGCGCGCGCTCGCCATTGACCGCGCGGCCAAAACCCTGCTTGTCAAAGACCTTGTCAGCGGCAGGGAACAAACCCTGCCTTATGACAAGCTGCTGCTCGCCACGGGGGCAAGTCCGCGCATTCCTCCGGTGGAAGGGCGCGAACTCTCCAACGTGCTTTCCCTCACAAGGCTGGAAGCGGCGGCGGCCATACGCTCGGCCTGTCAGAAGGGCAGTGTCGGCAAAGCTGTCATTGTGGGCGGCGGTTTTATCGGCCTTGAAGCGGCTGTGGCGCTGTCCGACATGTGGGGCGTGAAGGTAAGCGTTGTGGAAATGACGAATCAGTTACTGCCGGGGGCGCTTTCCGCTTCTTGCGCGCGCATGGCTGCCCATGACTGTACAAGCCATAACGTGGATGTTTTCACTTCTGAAAAAGTGCTCCGTCTCACAGGCAAAGACGGCGCGGTACAGGGTGTTGTTACCGACAAGCGGGAACTGGCGGCAGATCTCGTTATTTTTGCGGCTGGATTTCTGCCCAACAGCGAACTGGCCAGAACGGCTGATCTGCCTGTTACCGCGTTCGGCGCGATTGCAGTGGACGAATATATGCGCACTGCAGACCCTGACGTATACGCAGGCGGCGACTGCGCCTCCATTAAAAATATCATTACAGGCAAAATGGGCTATCTGCCGCTGGGCAGCATGGCCAACCGCCAGGGACGCGTCATCGGCACCAATCTGGCCGGCGGCACGGCCACCTTCCCCGGCTATGTGGGAACTTGGGCTATCAAACTCTTTGACCTCTCTTTCTGCGGAGCAGGTCTTACCGCAGAACGCGCCGTCGCAGAGGGCTTTGACGCGCTGGGCGTCGGCGTCGAGCAGCTTGACCGCGCTCATTTTTATCCGGAAAAGAACATGATGGGCTTGGAGCTTGTGCTTGAAAGAAGCACAGGACGAGTTCTGGGCATACAGGGCGCGGGACCGGGCGGTGACGCCTTGAAAGCGCGGGTGGACGCCGTAGCCGGCGTTCTGCAGTACGCCAAACCCACTGTCGCCGATATTTCCAATCTGGAAGTCGCCTACGCGCCGCCTTTTGCAGCCGCCATGGACATTGTCAATGTGGCGGGCAATGTCGCTGAAAACGTGCTGGCCGGGCGCTTTACGCCTGTCACCGGCGAAGCGTTTATGGAGTTGTGGCAAAAGCGTGATAAAAACAAGGTTTTTTTTATAGATTCACGCCCAGCCGCCGGGCGCGCCGTTGAGGCGAATCACCCGGACTGGCATTCCATCCCCCTTGAGGAAATTGCGGCAAGAATTGCGGAAGTGCCGCGGGACAGGCCTGTGGCGCTTATATGCAATACAGGTCTACGCGCGTATGACAGCGTGCTCATTTTAGCCCGCAACGGCATTACAGACGTGGTCAATGCCATGGGCGGCATGCAGTCTGTGCGCAAGATGGGCCTGAAACCGTAAATACGCCGGATCCGCACAAATTTACATTTCCACCGAGTCGCTCCATGAAGAATGTTTGTTCTGCCGTTTGTAAAAAATTTTAGCCATATCTCCTTGACAGCTTTGGTCTGCATAGACTAATTAATACCTTTCAGTGCGGTTACTTTTATCAGTTGCCGCAAACATCCTGATGCGGAACAGGCGTTCCAACGGGGTGGCCTGGATCAGGCCCCCCTTTTTTTGTACTTCAGGAACAGCAGATGATTGAAAACACTATTAAAGAAACTGTTATCCGACTGGCAGAACCTGTTGTAGGCTCTCTGGGGCTTGTGCTGTGGGGAGTGGAAATACAGCGCGCAGGACGCATGATTGTGCGGCTCTATGTGGACACTCATCCGGAATTGAGGCAAACACAAGGCGTTAACGCATCTCCCGGCATAGATCAGTGTGAAGAAATTTCGCGCCACCTTGGCTTGGCCTTGGAAGTGGAAGATCTCATTGCTGCGGCGTATACACTGGAAGTGTCTACTCCCGGGCTCAGGCGCATCTTTTTTGATCTTGAACAAATGCGGCCATACCTTGGCGACATAATGGAAGTAAAATTGCACATGCCTGTTACATTGGGGCAACACAACGATACAGACGCCGCTTGCGCGCACCGCCGTCTCTGGCGCGGAAGGCTTGCCGCCGTCCAAGAAGATTTTTTTGTGCTGGAACCTGTCACAGTATCCGCTGAAGGCGACGTATGCCCTGAAACACTGCCGCCTGTATCTCTGCCGTGGGCAGATGTACGCCGTGTAAACCGAATGCATATTTTTCGCCGGCCTGCCAAACCGGGAAAGGCGCGGGCAGAAAGCACACAGCCACTCAATTGACCGGCGATGTAGTTCAAAAACAGAAGGCAACCCAACCTAATTATAAAACAGACAATGCTGATACAGCTACATATGTCAGTCGGAGGCACACATGAATCTTGAACTCAAAAAGGCCATTGAGCAGATCAGCAAAGACAGGGGCCTTGAGCGCGACATGCTTATTGACACGCTGGAAGAGGCGGTCCGCATTTCTGTGTTGCGCCGCTTTAATGATGAGGCAGATATTGAAGTGACCTATAACGACGAAACCGGCGACATTGAGGTCTTCCAATTCAAAATTGTTGTCTCTGACGGTAATGTGGAAAACACAGATTCGCAAATATCCTTGACGGAAGCGCGCAGTCACGATCCCACTGTTCAGCTTGACGACGAAGTGGGTTTTCGCGTCAACGTGGCGGATCTTGGCCGGATTGCGGCACAGTCGGCCAAGCAGGTCATTATTCAACGTATGCGTGATGCAGAGCAGGAAATTATTTATGAAGAATACAAGGATCGTATTGGCGAAATTGTCTCCGGCATAGTCCAGCGCCGTGACAAAGGCGGCTGGATTATAAACCTTGGCCGTACAGAAGCCATTTTACCCCGTGAAGACCAAATCCCTAGGGAACATTATAAACGAGGCGACCGTGTTCAGGCGCTTATCATTGATGTGCGCAAGGAGGGTCGTGGGCCACAGGTTGTCATATCCCGAGTACACCGCGACTATATGGCTGCGCTCTTTCGTCGTGAAGTTCCGGAAGTCGATGACGGCGTTGTTCAGATTATAGGTGTGGCACGTGACCCCGGCTCCCGCGCGAAGGTTGCTGTGCTTTCTCGTGAACGGGATGTGGATCCTGTAGGCGCCTGCGTTGGCGTACGTGGTTCGCGCATACAGAATATCGTGCAGGAATTGCACGGAGAACGCATTGATATTGTGATCTGGAGTCCGGATATCGCCACCTACGCCCGCAACTCCCTTGCTCCGGCACTTGTCCTGCGCATTGTTGTGGACGAAGAAGAAAATCTTCTCGAAATTATTGTACCCGACGACCAGCTCACCAACGCCATTGGCCGCAAAGGCCAAAACGTCAAACTGGCGGCACGTCTTTTAGGGTGGAAAGTAGATATATTTACCGAGCGCCGCTACAACGAGGCCAATGCCATCGGCCATGGCCTTGAACAGGTGGCCAGCGTAGCTGAGGTTTCTATTGAGGCACTGCTGTCGGCCGGGTATTCTTCACTGGACAGTCTGCGTGACGCCGATGATGAAGAACTTGCAGAAAAGCTGTCTATCAGTTCTGCGCGTATAGCGGATTTGCGTTCTGCCATCAACTTCCTCGCGCCGGTCGTAGAAGAATCTCCAGAACCCTCGTCCGTGCATCCCGCTGGTGTCGTGCAGTCTGCGGAACAGGACGAAACAACGGCTGAGCGCCTTGACAATGCAGGTGAATAGCCACACAGCGCACAAAGACTGGCCGGCATTTGAGGGGCCTGTACGCATGTGCGTCATTTGTCGGCGGCGTTTTCCTAAAGCCGTTTTAGCGCGATATACGGTGATGGCTCCAGGCAATTTGATTATTGACTCAGAAAAAATCAGATTCGGCAGAGGATTGTATCTATGCTCCGATCCCTGCTGCATGGTAAAATTTGCACAATACAGGCCCTGTACTAAGCGTAGGGGGGATAAGTATGCCTGAAGAAAAGATCAAAATTAAGGATATCGCTGCCGAGCTTGAGGTACAGCCAAAGGACATGCTGCGTGCCTTACGCAAGCTTGGCATGCCGGTCAAGAGCACTGTCAGTTTTATCTCTCTGGATGATGCGACACGCGTACGCGATCATTTCTCCGGCCAAAAGCAGCAGGATGTCGAACGTACGGAAATCATCCAGCGTGATATCATTGTGCGCCGCAGCCGCGCACGGCAAAGCTCTTCAGCATCTGACCACCAGCGCATGGCGCCTGACCAGAAGCCTGAGCCTGTTATAGAAAAAGCGGAGACTTCTGCAGGATCATCCGCATCTGAAAAGCAAGCGGCGTCCGTCCCCCTGCATGCTGCCGACAAAACAGAGATCTCGGACACAACGCATACAATGGAAGGAGATATCCCAATCGCCGGCAATGTTCCCGCTGCGGAAGAAACGCCCCCTGCCGCTTCTGTTGACGAGGTTGCCGCTACGGAGCAAAAATCAACTCAACGTAACCTATCAAGAACTAAAAAGCCTGTCCGTCAGACAAGTCCCGCACGCGTTGTCAGCAGACCTGACAAAGACACGCCTGACGTTGCGGAAACACAGAGTTCTAACGCGGACGGCTCTGAACAGCCTCATTTTGTCGCTGCAGAGCCGAATGGAAAAATCTCAAAAACTTCACGTCTGACGCGCCCTGATGCGTCTGCCGTGCCGGACGGATCTTCAGCGCCCACGTTGTCTTCACGTCCGGCAGAGATGAGGGCAAAGGACTCCGGCGCTGATGGTGAGCATGACGCCAATGGCGCCGCGCCACACCGGACACAAGATCATACAACCGCCCTCGGGGTGAAGGTTATTTCGCGCCCTGCTCCATCATCGCAGAAATATTCTGCGCCGCGTCCGCCCGGCGGACGCCCTGCCGCCGTCGGTTCGCACGAATCAGGGCCACGTCCAGACGGACCACGCGGCCCGCGGCCCGCACGCATGTTGGCAAACTCCGCTCCCGGCGGCTCCCGTCCCGCGCCTGTGGGGCAACAGACGCCTGCCTCCCCAACGGACATACGTGATGGCCAAAGCAAGAAAAAACGCCTTAAAGGACGCCGCACAGTTGATTTTCAGCAAGACGCTTTTGGCCGCCGTCAGGATGATGATGTTTCTCCCCGCCTGAACAGGAGCAAAGGACGGCGTAAAAACAGTAAACTTGAACAACAGACAGTACAGCAAACGCAGCCCCTGAAAGCTGCAAAACGCAAAATTCGCATTACAGAAGCCATTCGTGTTGCGGATATGGCGCACCAAATGGGTCTCAAGGGCAATGAAATCATCAAGGCGCTCTTCGGACTTGGCGTCATGGCCACGATCAATCACTCTCTGGATATTGACACCGCCACGCTCGTAGCGGCTGAGTTCAGCTATGAGGTTGAAAAAACGGGATTCTCTGAAGATGATTACCTGTTCAATCAGGCAGAAGACAGGCTGGAAAGTTTGAAACCACGCCCCCCTATAGTCACTATCATGGGGCATGTGGACCACGGCAAAACATCTCTGCTGGACGCCATACGCAAATCCGATATCACGAGCGGCGAAGCCGGCGGCATCACACAGCACATCGGCGCGTACCACGTCAAGACAAAACGCGGTGAAATCGTTTTTCTGGACACCCCGGGGCATGAGGCATTTACGGCAATGCGCGCACGCGGCGCTCAGATCACTGATCTGGTTATTCTGGTTGTGGCGGCTGACGATGGCGTTATGGAACAGACGCGCGAAGCCATCAATCATTCCAGAGCGGCGAATGTGCCGATCATGGTGGCTGTCAACAAAATGGACAAGCCAGGTGCAGACCCTGACCGGGTGCTGCGTGAACTGTCGGAACTTGGACTTCAGCCAGAGGACTGGGGTGGCGACACCATCGTTGCGAAGGTTTCGGCAAAAACACGTCAAGGTCTTGACGAACTGCTGGAAATGGTTGCCCTGCAATCGGAACTTATGGAACTCAAAGCCAACCCGGACAAAGCAGCCCATGGTCATATCGTGGAGGCAAGGCTGGACAAAGGGCGCGGGCCCATTGCAACACTGCTGATTCAGGCGGGAACACTCAGACAGGGTGACAATTTTGTCTGTGGCCACTTTTCCGGCCGCGTGCGCGCACTGATGAACGATCAGGGTAAAAAAATCAAAGAAGCTGGACCATCCCTGCCTGTGGAAGTCCAGGGTTTTGAAGGCGTTCCTGAAGCAGGCGAAGAATTTTTTGTCATGAGTGACGAAAAAGTGGCCCGACGTATTGCAGACACCCGCGCGGCAAAACAACGTGAGCGTGATCTGGCATCCGAATCTCGAATCACGCTGGAAACCTTCCTCTCCAGCAGCGCTTCGGCTCAGGAAACGCTGACTCTTAATCTTGTCATCAAAGCTGATGTGCAGGGCAGTCTGGAAGCTATTGCCGAAGCACTCAACAAGCAAAGCACCGAGAAAATGCGGCTTCATATTATGCATGGCGGCGCAGGCGCTATTACAGAATCTGATATTTTGCTGGCTTCCGCCTCACAAGCCATTATTATTGGTTTCAACGTACGGCCCACGGCAAAAATTAAAGATATTGCAGAGCATGAAAATGTGGACATACGTTTCTACAATATTATCTACAAACTCGTGGATGATATCAAAAATGCCATGACGGGCATGCTGGCGCCGGTGCAGCGTGAAGTATATCTGGGACAGGCCGCTGTGCGCAAAATCTACAGCGTGCCGAAGGTCGGCATTATTGCCGGCTCTTATGTGGAAGACGGCAAAATTGCCCGCCATGCCGGCGCGCGTCTGTTGCGCGATGGTGTTGTCATCTATACAGGCAAAATTGATTCTCTTAAGCGATTTAAGGACGACGCCAGGGAAGTAGTTAAAGGTAATGAATGCGGCGTTGGTCTTGAAAGCTTTAACGACATTAAAGATGGTGATATTATTGAGGCATTTGAGACGGTAGAGGAAGCGGCGACGCTGTAGACCAAGAACGACAGCGGCTCACATGGAATCACTGTGTCGATGTTGCAAAATACTCTTGCGGACTTTTGCGGCGTCAATTCAACAATGATCCGCTCACAGCTGATGGCGGTTTGACTGTTATTCAAGCAGTATGGGCAAGTGCGGATAATTGAAGCGCCATGCCCCAAAAAATGGTGGACAGCCAGGTAGAAATCTATGCTGCGGACTGAGCTGACTCCTGTGCCGTTTCAAAACGGCGCTTCCAATATTGCTGCCGCCCTGGAAAAAGTAAACCATGTTGTCGTTGCCAGTCACATTAATCCGGACGGGGACGCAGCAGGTTCTCTGGCCGCGGCAGGACTGATTTTGCGTGCCATGGGCAAAGATTTCATGCTGTACAGCAGCACCGGGCTGCCGCGATATCTCGCGTTTTTCCCAATGCCCGGCACAATTTATACAGACTTTAAACGACCGCCGTTTACGCCGCGGGGCGCCCTGCTGCTCGACTGCGGTGAACCGCATCGTTTGGGACGCGAACTGGCCGATATTCTGCCAAAGCTTGTCGGCATTAATGTTGATCACCATCCTGGTGACGGGATGGGATCTTTTGCCAACTGGATCATGCCCACGGCGGCTGCGACGACACAACTTATGGCTTATGTTGCGACAAACGTCGGTCTGCAGCTTGCAGGCGAGCTTGCGGACGCGATTGCGCTGGGCATCATCACAGATACAGGCGGCTTCCGGCACGGCAATACCGATGCAAACGTGCACTTATTAACAGCCCGTCTGCTGCAAAACGGCTGCAACCTGACCCGTCTGCGTGATTTGCTGGAAAATAACTGGACCATAGGGCACATGCGCCTATGGGCAAGACTGATGTCCCGTGCTCGCCTGGCGCGAAACGGCAGCATCGCCTTTTGCCGCGTCATGCTGCAGGACTTGCGTGAATGCCAGTCGATTCCAGAGGATACGGAAGGCTTTGCGGAACATTTGCGGCGGCTGCATGGCGTCAAGGTGGCCGCACTGTTACGTGAAGACGAGCCGCAACGCTACAAATTCAGCCTGCGTTCAAACGCAAATACAGACGTACGATCCGTCGCCGCGCGTTTAGGCGGCGGAGGGCACACTAATGCTGCAGGCGGCATTCTGCGGTTACTGCCTGATCACGCTGAAAATGTCCTGCTGACGGCCATAAGCTGTCAACTGGACAAAGACGAAAATCCGACAGCCCTTTCTGAAATACAAGCGATCTGATTTATTCCCCGTTTCTGCTCTTTTGATATTCAGCAATCACCTTTTCAGCGACCTGTTGCGGGGCTTCCTCATAATGGGCAAATTCCATCGTAAAAACCCCCTGGCCTCCTGTTATGGATCGCAAATCAGGAGCAAAGCGCAACACTTCACTCATGGGAACATGCGCTTTGATTTCTGTAAGGCCGCTCTGAGAATCGGAACCAAGCACCTTGCCTCGCCGCGAAGAAATATCCCCAATCACATCGCCCATGCTGCCGTCAGGTACGGAGACGGTCAACAGCACAATGGGCTCCAGCAAGACAGGCTTAAGTCCTTCCATAGCCTTTTTAAACGCCAAAGAACCAGCCACTTTGAAAGCCATTTCTGAAGAATCTACAGTATGGTAGCTGCCGTCAAAAACCCTGGCGCGAAAATCAACCACCTGACAACCGGCTAAGAAACCGCGGGATGCCGCTTCCTGAATGCCTTTGTCAATGGCCGGAATGTACTGACGTGGTATTACGCCGCCCACAATGGCGTCTTCAAAGGTATAGCCGGAACCACGCGGCAATCCTTCCATCTCAATCCAGCAGTCGCCGAACTGACCACGCCCGCCGGACTGTTTTTTATGCCGCCCCTGAACCTGACATTTGCCGCGGACCGTTTCACGGTAAGGCACTTTGGGCGTTTTGAGCACAATGTCAATCTTGAAACGACGTTTTGCCTTTTCCACTGAGAGCTCAATATGCAATTGTCCCATGCCCGAAAGCAGTATGTCTCCGGTTTCCTCGTCACGAGCGAGCTTCAGGGTGATGTCCTCGTCCAGCAGACGCTGAATTGCGGTATACACCTTGTCTTCCTCCCCCTTTTTCTTGGGGGCAAGCGCATATGTGATCAACTGCGGCGGCAGTTTTGGAATAGGCTGCGCAATGGGCGCCTTTTCGTCACAAAGCGTATCGCCGGATCGGGTGTTCTTGAGTTTTGCCACTGCTACGATTGCGCCGGGATAGACGGTGTCCTTGCAAGGCGTCTGACTTTTGCCCGCCAGATACCACAGATTGCCAAGCCGTTCATTTTCTTCGCTGCGCATATTGCGCAGAACCATATCACCGGAAATTGTGCCGGAAAGCACCCGCAAAATGGAAAACTGCCCTGAAAAAGGGTCGGCCAGTGTCTTGACAACAAAACAGGCGGCCGGGCCATCCGGCATGACGCTGTGTTCATTGCCCGCCATATCCGTGAGGGCGGGGCGGTCAAGCGGCGAAGGCAAAAGCGCCTCCACGGCGTCAAGAACGGCTTTGCCTCCTTTGTTTTCCAACGCAGAGCATACAAGCACCGGCGTCAGTTCACCGCTCAGCACACCTGCACGCAGGCCGGCATGCAGGTCCGACAAACTGAGGCTGCCTTCTTCAAGGTATTTTTCCATCAGCGCTTCATCACTTTCCGCAATATTTTCAACGGTCACATCGCGCAAAAGATTCACGTCGTCCGTCAATTCACCGGGAATCTCAGCTTCAGCAACGCCGCCCTCTGTAAACATTTGAGCTTTGCCGCCGAGCACATCCGCCACACCCGCGAAAACGCCACCCTGGCGTATGGGCAAATGCAGGGCCACTGTTTTCACCCCGAGAGCCGCCAAGCCGTCAAATGCCATCTGAAAATCAGCCCGGTCACGATCCAGCTTATTTATCACGATCACGGCAGGCAAATTCTCCGCGCGCACCATACTCCAAAATTTTTTTGTCAGGGGGCGCACACCATCCACAGCATCCAGCAAAAAAAGCACGCTGTCCACCCCTTTCAGCAACCATGCCATATCCCCTGTAAAATTGTCGTCACCAGGAATATCCAACAAAAAGTGACGGTTTTTGTTCCAAAGCCAGGTCGCGCAGGCCGGCTGGACAGAACCGCGACGCCGCACTTCTTCAGGCTCGTAGTCAAGGCTTGTCGTGCCGTCTTCAATGGAGCCCATGCGGCTGATAACCCCTGTGTTGAACAAAAGCATCTCGGCCAGTGAAGTTTTGCCGCAGCCGCCGGTACCGACGAGAGCAAAAGTGCGCTGCATTTCCAGAGGAGTGGACATAGTTTTCCCCTTCACGAATAGTTTGACTGCGCAGACACGTGACGCGAGTCTGGTGAATCAATATAAAAAAAGCGCGCTGCCTAAAGAGCACGGCACAAACTTGACAGATTCACATTTTCCGCGCGGTATTTCCA
>JAISKZ010000039.1 GCA_031260725.1 Desulfovibrio sp.
TTTGCCGACGAACACAAAAGAGAACGGATTCGAGACCCTGATTGTAAATTGGCTTGTTGAACAGAGCGGTTATGAGCAGGGCGAGAATACCGACTATAACGTAGAGTACGCTGTGGATGAAACACGGCTGTTCCGCTTTCTGCAAAGTACGCAGGCAGCAAAGCTGGCGCAACTGCATATTATGGATTCGCCGCTTGAAAAGAGGAAATTTCTCGAATACCTCAGCGGCAAATTATCCACCGACGGCGTGATTGAGATTTTCCGTAAGGGATTGCGGTACAAGCATCTGCCGCTTGATATGTTCTATGTACCACCGACAGAGGGCAACGAAAAAACTCGGGAACAGTACGAGCAGAACATTTTCAGCATCACACGACAGCTCGCCTACTCTTCCGCCAATCTCCATCTCGCGCTGGATTTTGCTATCTTCATCAACGGATTACCGATAGCGACATTTGAATTGAAGAATCAACTGACAAAGCAAAACGTCGAGGATGCCGTTCAGCAGTATAAAACCGACAGAAGCCCGAACGAATTGTTGTTTAAATTCAAACGGTGCATCGTGCATTTCGCGCTGGATGATAGCGAAGCGCGTATGTGTACGGAACTCAAGGGCAAAGCGTCGTGGTTTTTGCCGTTCAACAAGGGTAATAAAGGCGGCGCGGGCAATCCGACTAACCCTTGTGGCATCAAGACGGATTATCTCTGGAAAACTATCCTCACGAAGCCGGAAATCACAAATATTCTGCTGAACTATGCTCAGGTGACGGAGGAAGAGAATAAGGACAACCGCCGAAAATCGTATAAGCAGATTTTCCCGCGCTATCATCAACTTGACGTGGTGCGGAACTTACTCGCTGACGCGCAGGAAAACGGCGTAGGCAAGCGGTATCTGATTCAGCACAGCGCGGGCAGCGGCAAATCAAATTCCATTGCGTGGCTTGCCCATCAGCTTGTGACGTTACGGAAAGACGGCAAAGAGATTTTTGATTCCGTGATTGTCGTTACCGACCGAGTGAACCTCGACAAACAAATCAAAAACACCATCAAGCAGTTTATGCAGGTGTCAAGCACAATCGGGTGGGCGGAGCATTCCGGTGACCTCAAAACGCTGCTTGAACAGGGGAAGAAAATCATTATCACGATAGTCCATAAATTCCAGTATATTCTGGATGATATCGCTGGTGAACATCAAGGAAAGCGCTTTGCCGTAATCATCGACGAAGCGCACTCCAGTCAGAGCGGCAGACTGTCCGCAAGTATGAATATAGCCCTGTCCGGCATTACTGACGATGACAGCGACGAGCTTGAGGACAAAATCAACGCTATCATTGAAGGGCGCAAAATGGTGAAAAACGCGAGCTATTTCGCGTTCACCGCAACGCCGAAAAACAAGACGCTGGAGATGTTCGGCGATGCTTATCGTGAGGGCGATGAGGTGAAACATCGCCCATTCCACGAATACACAATGAAACAGGCGATTGAGGAAGGCTTTATTATGGACGTGCTTAAATATTACACGCCCATAACGAGCTTTTATCGCATTGCCAAAGCGGTTGAGGACGACCCGCAATTTGACAACAAAAAGGCGCAGAAAAAACTCCGCGCGTTCGTCGAATCACAACCGGATACGATTGTGAAAAAAGCGGAGATGATAGTCGAACACTTTCAGGCCGATATTATCGCTAAAGGCAAGGTCGACGGCAAGGCTCGCGCTATGGTGGTGACGGGCAGTATTCTCCGCGCGATTGAGTATTACCGCGCGATTACTGCCGCCCTCAAAGCGCGGCACAGTCAATTCAAAGCGATTGTCGCGTTTTCCGGAGAGAAGGAATATGGAGGTGCTGTCGTCACCGAATCCTCCATCAACGGATTTCCGAGCGGCGAGATTGAAAAGAGATTCAAGAATGACCCGTACCGCATGCTTGTTGTCGCAGATAAATTTCAGACGGGTTTTGACGAACCGCTCTTGCATACGATGTATGTTGACAAGGTGCTGTCCGACATAAAAGCGGTGCAAACGCTCTCGCGTCTCAACCGTGCCACACCGGGGAAGAACGACACGTTTGTTCTCGACTTTGCGAACGATACAGATACCATTGCGGAAGCGTTTTCAAAATACTATAAGACCACAATTCTATCGTCCGAAACGGACGCAAACAAGCTAAACGACCTCATAGGGAAATTGGAATCTACGCAGGTCTATTCCGATGCACAGGTCAGAACTTTAGTGAAACTCTATTTGAGCGGTGCGGAGCGTAATGAACTTGACCCGATACTTGATGCTTGCGCCGATTTGTATGAAGCAACTGTCAACGGAAGAACAAATCACATTCAAAGGCTCGGCAAAGGCGTTCACGCGAACATACAATTTCCTCGCGGCGATATTGCCGTACGGCAGTGTCGAATGGGAAATGACTTCAATATTTTTGACACTGCTCTTGCCTAAGTTGCCATCGCCGGAAGATGGGGATTTATCGTTTGGCATTATTGAAGCCGTGGATTTTGACAGCTATCGCGCCGAGGCACAGGCAATGATATCCATTCAGATGGGGGACGCAGACGCGGAGATTGAGCCAATCCCCATCGGCGGCACGTTTTTTATAAAAGAGCCGGAGATGGAATATCTCACGGAAATCATCAACGAGTTTCACAAGCGTTTTGGCGGTATCTGGACAAACGAGGACGAAGCGAAAGAATTGCTTGTCGCACTTCCTGAACGAGTTGCTCAAAACGAGGGATACCAAAACGCGCAGCGCAACTCTGACGAGCAAAATTCGCGCATTGAGTGTGAAGATGCTCTGAAAGCAAGTGTACTCGACATGATGACCGTGAATATGGAATTTTATCGGAATTATAACAGCAACCCGGAATTCCGGCGGTTCCTGTCCGACTACGTTTTTTCGCAGACGTACAGACCTATTGCTCCGCCGCCCGATGCCCACCCACAGGTGTAAATTCTTGCGTTTATGACAAAGATGGAATTGCCGAAGCCTGAGGGTTCTGCATTACATGCCCCTAAACATTATTAGCTTCAGTCGGGACGTCTAAAAACCAAAGCCGTCGCTATCCGCCCCGGAAGTGCCGAAACCGAAATCCTCCGGAACGCTGTTCTCTTCTTCGGGCGCGCCTTCACCTGTATCAGCCCCTGCGGCGCCGGCCGTGACAAAGCCTTTCAGACCATCTTTAATGGCGTCCTTGATGTTTTGCATCAGTTCGTCATGACTCACAGCCAGCTTGCCCTGAAATTCTGCAACCTGTTTACGCAGGCCGCCCATATCGGTATTCATGACTTTAATCTTGGCTTCCAGTGCATCACATTTTTTCTGCAACTCCCCTGCTCTCGCCTCAGCATGCTTCAGAGCGCCCACCCGCTCTTCCAGGGCGGCCACAGCGGCCGTCTGTGTTTGCAGGCTTGAAAATAACTCCCCCAAATAATCCAGCACCTGATCAGCCATGGCCTTTGTACGGCCGTCCATCGGCGTCAATGAAACATTGTCGCCCAGAACGTTTTTGCCCCGTGAGACAAAGGCCTCCCAAGACATATCTTCCTTCCATTCAAGTTTCAAAAATCCGGGATACCAGCGCGCAAGCCAGGCCGCAGCAAACGGCCCCACAGCCTTTGCGCAGCTGTCACAGGCGACTGAACGCCCGGCCACATAACCGGCGATATCCTTGATGTTCACGCCCTCCTTGCCCACAATCAGAGCAAGCACGGATTCCAGAGGAAAAACTTTGCGATCTGTATCTGACATGTCGGCCTCCTCCTGTGGGAGCACGGTGTGTTAACAAATCAGCTTCTTCCATACATGCGGACGTATACAAGCGCCGCTGTGCGGTAGACAAGATGCCCCAATTTTGACCAGGGCAGATAGGCAAAAAGCATCCAGACAAAAACCAGATGAAAATAATACACCACAAAGGCAGGTTTGACGGCGTCCGCCAGCCTGAAACACTGCGACAGCATGCCTGTCGCCGCGACAAGCCATATGATGCCGAGCAGATACCAGTCATAAAAACTGGAACCGTGATTGGCAGAATCAAGCGAGACGCGGCGCGCCGTCAGCACCGCAAGGCCGCAGAACAGCATCAGCGCGCCTATGTTGGCCAGAATCTTGACCGGAAATGTCAGGGGCATGGGCGTGTGAATCTCTATCACAGGGATAATCTTGCCGCCCCAATGTCCCAAGGCCACCACCGCCGTCACAAAAGCCAGTATGGCAAAGCTCCAGACCAGAACGGCATGTCCCCATTTGCGGTTCGACGGCGCCTTGCCCGTGATCGGGCCGTCTTCGCAATCGTCAAATTTCCTGTGTGTGACGACTTCTTCCATGAGCACATCAATAAGATGGCAGAACCAGGATTTCTTTTTGCCGATGACAAGCAGTTTGCCTTGCGGCCTGAACATGTCCCAGAGTTTCCGCACGCCGCAATACAGGATAAAACAGGCCCCAAAGAAGGTCAGCATAAAAATAGGGTCAATGGTATAATCACCATAAAATATCTGGCCAAAGACAATCCGTCCGTCTGCCGCACGCGGAAACCAGTTGCCGTTGTTGTAACCCGCGCGTATCCACCAGACGACAAGCCACAAAACGGTCGGAATAAGAAAGAGCACGGGCAGGCCGGAAGCCCGGCTCATCCATTTGCCTACAATGGAAGGAGAGGTCAGTTCCTTGTAGATTATGGTACGGGCCGCGGCCATCACATCTGCCGGACGCGCGCCGCGTGGACACAGATCAGAGCAGTTGCCGCAATTGTGGCAAAGCCAAAGATCCGTATCGCCGCGCAGCTTATCCCGCAGTCCCCAGGAAGCCCAGACCATCTCCTTGCGCGGATATGGCGCATTGGCCGGAGCGAGCGGGCAGGCCACGGAACAGGTTGCGCACTGGAAACATTTTTTGAGATTTTCGCCGCCCGATTCCCTGAGTTCCTGAGCAAACTGCAAATCCGGTTTCAGAATACATTGTGCCATTACTTGCCAACCTCCTACATGCCCTTGAACGGGTTGGGGCCCATGGCGATGATGCGGCCGACAAAACCGTCAATCAGGTCGGGAACCCTGTCGTATTCGTCAATAGCCACCTCAAGCTGCTCCACCCGTTCAGGCTGCACGCCAAGGCGGTTCAGTGTCTCGGCGATATTTTCCTTGCGCCTTGCACATATCTCTGACCCCTTGACAAAGTGGCACTGATAGTCGTCGCCGTATTTGCAGCCCAAGAGCATAACACCGTCAAAACCCTTGCTCATGGCGTCAGACACCCATATGGCATTGACGGATCCCAGGCAGCGCACAGGGATGATCCGCACAAAGGGGTTCCATGCCCTGTGACGCATGCCAGCCATATCCAAAGCCGGGTACGCGTCGTTTTCACACGCCAGAATCAGAATACGCGGGCCTTCCTTTTTAAAGTCCTTGGGCACCACGACCTCGCGGATCATTGAGCCTATCTGATCAATATTATAATCGGCAAAAGAGACAACACGCTCGGGGCACGCGCCGAAGCAGGTGCCGCAACGGCGGCAGCGCGCCGGGTTGGGCTTTGGCGTGCCCTTTTCATCATCGTCAAGCGCCCCGAAAGGACATTCCTCAGTGCAGCGCTTGCACTGCGTGCACCGAACAAAATTGAACACAGGATAGGAGGCATCGCCTGAACGGGGATGCACCGCAATCCCGCGCGAGGCTGAGGCAATGCACTGCACAGCCTTGAGCACAGCGCCTTTTGCATCTTCCTCACAGCCATCCATTGTCATGGGCTGACGTACGCAGCCGGCCGCATAAACGCCGGTACGTCTGGTTTCATAAGGGAAACAGATATAGTTGGAATCGGCAAATCCGTCAAAAAGCTGCAAATCCGGAAAATCAGGCCCCTGACGGTAGTCAAACTGAACGACAACATCCTTGGCTGTGATGGGCACCATGCCAGTGGGCAGCACAACCAGATCAACTTCCAGATCAAAATCCATGCCCAACAGCGTGTTTTTGCAAACAACAAGCATATTGTCTCCGGATTCACGAATTTCCGTCACATCGGCCTTTGTCATCATGATGCCGGGACGATCCTGCATCCTCTTGTAAAAACGCTCCAGGATGCCGGGCACCGTCATGTCCTTGTACAATATAAAAACCTGAGCGGCGTCATTGGTCTTGTCGCACACCGTATCGGCAAGACGCAACGCGGCCACGCTGTTTACCGCATTGGAATAGGCAAGATGGCGTATATTCTCCAAATCTTCCTTGACAAACTTGTCCGCGCCTTCTCCGCTTTCGGCATCGGCTTTGTCAGCCATTGCCCCGGCGGCCTCGCGCGCGGCCTCTTCAGCCATCGTTATGTCCAGCACAAAAGCAATGCGGCTGGCCGTAATATTGCCCGCAACCAGCATTTTGCCAAATTGCGCCGCATCCAGCACATTCGGGCCGCGCCCCAAGCCCATCGGCGCGAGGTATTTTTCATCAAGCGGCGTCCAGCCGGTCGCCAGAACAACAGCGCCCACATCCACATTGACCGTGCCGTCGGACGTGATGATACCGGCTTTAAATTCGCCCGGCTGGCCCTGAAGCTTTTCCATGCGCGCGTTCAAATAGACTGTAATTTTTGAATTGCCCGTAACCGCGCTTATTTTCTCCGATAAATTTGTGGGCTGCTTGTCAGTCCAAAAAGGAGCGAGCGGAGACGCCATGGGAATATTGCGGGCCGCGCCTCCCAATGTGTCCGCTTTTTCCAGCAGCACCACTTCACAGCCTGTCGCAGCCGCCTCGGCCGCAGCGGTCAGGCCCGTCCAGCCGCCGCCGATAACGAGAATGCGCTCAACGCCGCTGACAGCCGCAGAATCAGGATTTTCACTCTTCTGCAATTTGACGACGCCCATATTCACATAGTCCCGCGCCATAATACTCAGCGCTTCAGGGGGGCCGGCGGCAAAATCCGGCGGGCTGCCGTCAGGATTTTTGTAGGAAAGCACGCACTGTTCGCGCAGATTAACATATTCAACCTGCACGGGAAGACGGTACACATCCGCCTCAGCCCGCGGCGAAGCGCCGCAAAGCAATACTCCGTCGAGCTGCCGCGAGGCTATGTCAGCCTTGATCTCATCCACAGTGCAGGCCAGCACAGGGCACACCTTGACAACCTGCACAAGTTCGCCCCACTTTTCGCGCGTCTGCGAAGCGAGCGCCTCAATATCCAGGCCACCGCCGATGTTCTGCATGTCAAAATAGACGCCAATTTTACCGGCCATGCCCCCTACCTCCCTTTCACCGTTTGCACCGCCTTCAGAGCGGCGGCTGTGCCGGACTGCGCAGATCGCGTCACATCAAGGGGCATGCGCGCACAGCCGGCTGCAAAAATGCCGGCTGCTTCTCCGCCCGCAATAAAGCCGTCTTCATCCATGGGCAAAGGCAGGGGCGGATTTTCACCGGCCAATGACGGCTGCATGCCGGTAGCCAGAACTGCGAGGTCATAATGAAGAGTCAGCTTTTCACCACGCACCGCGTCTTCCACCGTCAACGTCACTCTGTCTCCGGCAGCCTGCCCTGCATCGGCAACCTTGCCTTTCACAAAAGATACGTTGGGTTCGGCCCTGACTTTTTCAAGCACATTCACATAACGCCCCGGGGCGCGCAGATCAATGTAGTACACAGTGATTTTGACATTCGGATTCTGCTCTGCAAGATACAGGCACTGTTTGAGAGTTGCCATGCAGCAGATATAGGAACAATAGTTCAGATGGTTCTGATCGCGCGATCCCGCGCACTGTACAAAAGCAACGCTGTTCGGCGCCCTGTTATCGGACGGCCGGACAATACGGCCGCCGGTCGGGCCGCTGGCCGACGCAAGACGTTCCATCTGCATGTTTGAAATGCAGTTTTTTATCGCGCCCGCGCCCAGATTGGTCAACCTCGTCACGTCATAAGGCTTCCAACCGGTTGCAACAACAACAGCCCCCATATTCAGCACAATCTCGCGCGGCTCTTCGGCTGTTTCAAGAAAGCGGATGCCGGCAACACGCGCCGCGTCTGACTTTGAAAGCGTTTTTGTGTCCAGCACATAGCGGCCGGGAAAGGCAAAAGGCATGGACTTGTAAAGCCCTTTGCGCATGGACAGGCCGAAATCAAATTCATTGTCTGTCTTACCTGTCAGTGATGATGCCAAAAGACTGAAATCCACATTGTGGGGCGCTGTCCTGCGGGGGTTCAAGCGAACTTTTACAGTATAGTCGCCCTTACAGCCGGACAAGGCCGTAATTTCCGCCTGGGTAAAAAATTTGACGCGCGGATTTTTCCTGATGCGCTGGAATTGAATTTCCAAGCCGCAGGAGGGGGGACAAAGTTTGGGGAAATACTTGTTGAGCTGAGCCACACGGCCGCCGAGCCAAGGCGACTTTTCGACTATAAAGACGTCGTGACCCAATTCCGCCGCTTCAATGGCGGCTGTAATGCCTGCAAAGCCGCCGCCCACGACGAGAATGGCATTGGACATCCTGGTCCTCCTGCGTTGTTTTCGTTGCGGCTAAAGATGTAAACGTCCTCCCGCCGCGGGAAAAAAGGGGGGCGACCGCCTTGCGGTCACCCCCCTTGTCTGTATAGAAGCTCGGATTAATCAGGGATAATCTGATAGTAGTGCTTCTTGAAGATTTTTGTCTCACCGGTAGCGGGATTATACTTTGAATTCACAAAGCATTTCCACTTGCCGTCGTCAAGACCCATGAAGTCGGCCCGATAATAGAAGCCAGGATACCTGGATTCCTCACGGAAGGCAATGTGCTGCATGTGCAGACGTACAGTCCAGAGGCGGTGGTAGTTTTCCCAGCAGCGCAGCAGTTCATGCAGATCGCGGGCCGCCAGTTTGGCTGAATCTTCTTCCATCATGCCGAGCAGATTGAAGCCCGTGTCAAGCAACGCCCTGGAGGTGGTGTAGTAGGTGCCCACGCCGCCGCCGTATTCATCGGTGCACTTGACAAGGCGCATCATGAAGTTCTTGGGCGAGATGTAGTTTGGGTTGACCACGGGATCTGTGGACGCGTCCTTGCCCGCTTCATAATTGTAGTACGGACGGTAAACGAGCTTCTTGAGTTCGTCGGCCGATTCCTTGAATTCAGGCTTGTAATCCTTGTGATCAACGCACCAACGAACCATCTGCTTGCCGGCGATGCGGCCTTCGGCGTGCGAGCCGGAGGAAAACTTGTGACCGGAGGCACCCACGCCGTCGGCACAGGTGAACAGGCCCTCCACGGTGGTCATACGGTTGTATATCTTGCCGTTGGCGGCTTTTACCTTGTAGTCATTCGGCACCCAGGCTTCGTCGGGACCGGACACCCAGATGCCGCAGCAGCCGGAGTGCGAGCCGAGCAGATAGGGCTCGGTGGGCATGATTTCGGAACCACGTTCCTCAGGCATGGTGTTGGTGCTGGCCCAGAGGTTGGCCTGACCGACGCACATGTCGAGAAAATCTTCCCACGCTTCGGACGTCAGCTCGTTTTGCTGTTCCTCGTCCAAGGTGGCGAATGTCGTCAGCAGGGCGGTTTTTGTGTCCATGTAAATGGGGCCGCGCCCTTCGCGCATTTCACGCAGCATCATGTGGTTGCGCAGGCAGGTGGGAATCACGTTGCCCTTTGCATAGCCGAGAACCTCATAGGGTTTGAGCATGGCCTTGTTGGTGGCGCAATAGTCTTCACCCTTGGAGTTTGTGGCTTTTGCCTTAAACAGCAGGAACCACGCACCCACAGGGCCGTAACCGTCCTTGAAACGGGCTGGCACGAAACGGTTTTCCATCATGGTCATTTCCGCGCCGACTTGCGCGCACATGGTATAGGTGGAACCGGCGTTCCACACAGGGTACCACGCGCGGCCCATGCCCTCACCGGTGGAGCGGGGGCGGTACACGTTCACCGCGCCGCCCGCGGCCACCATAACGGCGTTGGCCTTGAAAATATGCACTTCGTTAGCGCGCAGGTTAAAGCCCACAGCGCCGGCGATGCGGTTGGGGGTATTTTTGTCGAGCAGCAGCTTGACAATGAAGATACGCTCCATAATACGAACTTCGCCCAAGGCGTTTTTGGCCGCTTCAGCTACGATGCACTTGTATGACTCGCCGTTGATCATGATCTGCCAGCGGCCGGAACGCACAGGGTCATCGCCCTTGCGCAACGATTTTCCCGCCGCCTTGGCTTTGGCGCCGTCAAGATTGTGACCATCCTGACTTTTGATCCAACATGGCAGACCCCAATCTTCAAACAGATGCACGGAATCGTCCACATGGCGGCCTACGTCAAAGATCAGGTCTTCACGCACAATGCCCATAAGGTCGGTGCGCACCATGCGTACATAGTCATCGGCGGCATTTTTGCCGAGATAGGTATTGATGGCCGACAAACCCTGCGCGACAGCGCCGGAACGTTCCAGAGCGGCCTTGTCACAGAGCATGATTTTCAGACCCAGCTTGTCGCCCCAGCGCACTGCCTCATAAGCCGTGCCGCAGGCGCCCATGCCGCCGCCCACAATGAGCAGGTCAACCGCATGTTCTTTCACTGCAGGTTCGGCAATAGCCACACCCTTGACGGCTTCCTTCATCGGAATTTTAGGCATAATGATTTCTCCTTATCGCACTTTTGGGGATTAGCGGCTAACGGCTGTGTTCCATTTCTGTAACGGTCCTGTCGGCCTCGACCACATCAAATTTTTTGCCGAGAGCTTCCTTGGGAGTAACCAGAGCCTTTTCAGTGAACAGCAGTTCATCGTCCAGACAGGCGCCTTCTGGATGGCCGTCGTACGGCTTGATGGAACCTTCCGGCGTGGTGCGAATAGGGAATTTGAAGCGTTTCACATTGCCATTGCGGAATTTGACGGTCCACATGATTGAATCAGCCGACCGCATAGGAATACAGGTGCCGCCCATGGGCGCAAAGTCCGCATAGGGGCGCGCCGTGATCGCGCCCTGCGGACATATTTTCACACAGGAATAGCATTCCCAGCAGGCGTCCGGTTCCTGATTGTAGGCCTTCATTTCCTCGGGGTCAAGGATCATAAGGTCATTGGGGCAAATGTACATGCAGGCCGTCTTTTCGCCACCTTTGCAGCCGTCGCATTTAGACGGATCGACAAACGTCGGCATACGTTCCTCCAACTCTTAAAAAGTTACAAAAATACACCGCTTGAGGCGGATCCGAAGCCCGTTGCCCGCCCCAGACAATCCGATCAAGCACAATAATAAAGTACAGAGGCGCATTGCTTGCGCATTAAATAACAAACAAACGCTCTTTACGTCAAGTCCCTTTTGCAAATTTTTGTGGTTTCTTTTCAAAAAAAGACCTTGTCAATCAGGCATGCCAATAGATTATAGGAAGATATGCCGGCTGTGCCCCTTGCCAGCAGGGCCGATTCGGGCTAACAGCTTTGCACGAAAAACACCGGCGCATATTTTCCGGACAGGAAACAACATGGATCATCAGCACAGCCAGAAACCCCGCCGCATCCTGCGGGATGTGGTCAGCAACATCGACCGGGACATTCTGAGACTTCTCGTGCGGCGTCATAACCTGATCACGCGCATGTACAACAGCAAGGGTTTTCTGGAGTCGTCCGAAGAAAAATTTCTTCGGACGTCATGGGAGGCCGCCGTCTCCAGAGTCAGTCATGATCCCCGTCTTTCCGGTCATTTGTTTGCCCTCATGCAGGACACGGAGTTTTTGCCGAGACCTGACGCGCATACGGACGACGATGGCGATAAAAAAGAAACAGAAACCCGCCCGGCCTTTAATCTGGCCCCCGCGCAGAAACCGGTGCGGCTCGTCATGCGTGCGCCGCTTTCCTGCCGCGCCACGCGGGCCTGTCTTATGCTGGCCGCCGCTTCAGGCGCCCCTGCGCATTTCGCTCCCTGCCTCATGAACGACCCTGTCATTGACTGCGTCAAAGTGCTCAATCAGGCGGGTGCCGCCCTGACCAGAGAGGATGACGGCGTTTCCGCCCGCGAGGCCGCGCCTCTCGGCGCGCCTGACAGAACTCTGCATGTGGGCGACAGCGCCTGGAATCTGTACATGCTGCTGGGGCATTATCTGGGACGCCCCTCACGCGCCAAATTCACGGGAGAAACTTCCCTCAAGCTGGCGGACCTCTCCGCTGTCAGGCGTTTTCTGTCCGTTATGAACGCGCGTCTGGTGCATGTGATCCCCAAAAGCAGCGGCCTGCCGATACGTCTGGAATGCACGGGCATTCTGCCGGAGATCGTCGCCCTGCCGCCGGATGTTCCGTCGGAACTCGGCGAAGGCATTCTGCTGGCCGCGCCGCTGTATGCCGCGCCGCTCGTTCTTGATCTCGTCCGGCACCCGCAACGACAATTGATGCTGGACAGAACCCTGCCCCTTCTGCTCGCGGCGGGAGCGGATATTGCGGTAGAAGACAGCCGTGTCAGCGTGACACCCGGCCCCCTGCGTCCGCCGGGACAATCGGCGCTGCCGATGGAACCGGAACTCGCTCTCTTTTTGCTGGCTCTTCCGCTGGCACTGGGCGGAGAAGTCCGCCTTGAAGGCCGTTGGCCCCAGCAGCCGCAGGCTCTTGCCGGTCTGCGCCTGCTGGAGTCGTTCGGGCTTGACCTGCTGCGGACGGAAGACGCGATCCGCGCCAGATCCGCCGCGCACGCGGTGCATGTCCGTCTTGCTGAACTGCCGCGCGATTTTCCTGCGGAATGGACGCCGCTGCAGGCGGCGCTCGCCGCCTGCTCCGCATTACAAAACGGGGAAGCCGCGCTGCCGGCCCTCCCCCCCGAGGCGGACCCGACAATTGCAACCGCAATGCTGAGCTTTCTGAATGCCGTTGGCTTGGAGACAGCCGACGGAGGCAATTTGTGCAAAAAAACACAAATCGCCTCAACTCCCTGGAATACGCCCACGCCGCTCTGGGCGCTGGCGCTTGCCCTCGCGGCCTGCGTTCGCCCGCATATCAAACTGGGCAATCCCGGCATTGTTACCGGCCTTTACCCCGCCTTCTGGGCTCTGTATAACGCCCTGCCAGCACCGGCGGCAAAAGCGGCAGGCGCACGGCCGGCGGCCGACGAGCGGGTTCGACGACGGGTGACGACCGACATTGCGGCGAATATTCCGAAACCGGATGCTGGAAAGATCGAATGACATAGTACCCAACGAATCTAGTGAAAAAATACTATCTGAAATTATGAAACTTATAGAAGAAAAGTCTACACCACACCTCGTCGTCTTCACATAGCGGAAAAGCCTATGACATATGCACGTTCTTGTCTGTTTTAACGAAAAACCTGCCATTTGCTGCCTCTTGTCGGTGAACTTTGAGCGGTTCGGCGACGGAGGTCTCTTCTATTGCAGGAAAAGTCAAACTTCGTAAGTCACTAGGCAGAGCTTGGGATTGCCATTTTTTATCATGTGTTTGATTCACGGGAGATTTCCAATGCCTTTGCCTGCTCTTCAAAAGTGCTGAATCCCGCCTGATGCAATGCGTCCAGAACTGTGTCGTCCCAATGCCAGGTAGCATAAATGACAGGTTTATGGAAGGTTGAACGAAAATTTTGCAATTCCGCTCGATAAAAAGCTTCCTTTGGCGTATCCAAATGCTCACGCAATTGCTCATGTCTCCGCAGCAATTCGCCTTCATACCACTCCTGAATATCCTGTGGCTCAGTATATTTTTTCAGGATATGACCATAGCCGGCTTTTTCCATAAGAAGGGCGAGATTCTTGTGATGCTGCTGGACAAGCCAGTTCCCCAAGTGTGACGTGGGGGTGTTTTCTGCTTCCACCGCCGCAATGTCAAAAACCGTTTGATAGTAAGTATCGGGTACGACAGAAGCCGAAGTAATGCCTGCGATAGCGACAAGGCCACGCAAAATAAGACTGTTTGAAACACCTTGTCCGCAAAAACCAATTTTTTTGCCGTATTTCTGACCTGTAAAAATATTTACCAGTATAGCCCAGACAACTGCCGGATCTTCTTCATCATAAATGCGTGCAAGTCGAGCATTGTCTCTATCCGTAGCAAGAACCATCTGTGTCATGTCGTTAGAGCCGATGGAAAAACCATCAAACTCAGCTAGAAACTGCTTTGCCAGTATGGCATTTGAAGGCAGTTCAGACATAAGAACGATTTTCAGATCATCCTGACCACTTTTAAGTTTATGCACCTGTTCCAGGTAGGTACGCATGGAACGCGCCTCTTCCAAGGTGCGTACAAACGGCAGCATCAGGCGCAGGTTCGTTCCCCCATACATTCCACGCGCCAGCTTAAAAGCCTCAATTTCCCAATCATGTATATTGCGTGATACGCCACGGTATCCCAGCATGGGATTGTCTTCATGATATTCAAAAAGATTGCCGCCCAACAAATTTCTGTATTCATTGCTCTTAAAATCTGTTGTACGATACGTGACGGGCTTGCCGTAAAAAGCCATGGCAAAAAGTGCCAAATTTTGAGACAGGGTTTGCACATAATGCTCTTTGCCGGTACGGAAACCGCGTGATTTTATCACAGCGCGAATTTTATCCGGCAAGTTGCGGACATCATCCATCTCTTTTTTCAGGCCGGCCCGCAAGCTCACTTCTTCACGCAGTCGTCGAATATTTCTCAACAATTCGACTATAATGGGCAGGTCTTTTATTCGCTGCACATGCACGACAACACTTGCTTCAATTTCAGCAACCCGTTTGGCTGCCTCGGTATCGCCAGCGGGCAGTAGGGCGAGCTCGTCATCATAACCCATAATAATCCGGACATGATCTTCCAGATCCGGTGAGGTCTTAAGCACTTCCATCCTGCGTGAAGCCGCCTCAAGGTGCTGGTCAATCTTATGCTCTATCTCACGCATTTTGCGGTGCTGCAACAGCACATCTTCATGGTGCGCATTTTTTTGCTCCATATTGGCCAAGGCAGTCATTTCAGCAGACAAGCCTGTTATTTCACCCACATATTCACGCAGGTTGAAATCCAAGACAATCAGCCCTGCCGCCATCTGTTCACGCAACACTTTTGAAAGATGATCTTCCAGTTCCTTGATTTTTGTCTGAACAACGCCGGCAAGCTCTCCATTGTCAAATGCTTCAAGAGCTTGTGGGTGAATACTGATATTGCCCAACATGAACTCGGCCCGCAACAGTCCCACTTCAAACTGGGGATAGTTGCGCAAACGCGACAGGAAAAGAGCCTGTCCCACGTCAGCGAGGACGAGCCCCACCTTTGTCTTTGTCAACGGCAGATTGGCTACTTCCATCTCGCCGCCGACCTGATGCAGCGGCAAAAGCCCCCGATATATCCTGCCGCTCGTGCCATCAACGGTAACTTCCGCGCCATCAAGCGCGCGCAACACATCCAAACGTTGAATGCCGATAACCGCCGCTATGCCAAGTTCACGTGACGTTATCGCCGCATGACTTGTATCGCCGCCGACATCCGCCATAATTGCCGACGCAACGCGCATGCCCGGTACCATATCAGGATCAGTCCGTTCGGCTGTCAGCACGTCTCCCTTGGAGATTTTGTTCAGCTCCAAAGCAGAACGCAAAAAACGCACAATGCCCTGCCCCGCACCACGGGAAACACCGTTACCTTCTACGATAAGTTCAGCTTTTTCAGCAGCTTTTACATCAACCTCACGCCGACGCATAAAAATTGTTGTCGGATGAAGTTCGAAATCTTCATTCCAGCGGGTTTCAGGTCTTGCCTGCACAAACCAGAGTTTATCGTTTGCGTCCAAGCAAAATTCCGTATCCATAATCATGCCGCCATAAGCCTTGCTGACAGCGCGCACCCCCCTGGCGACAGATTCCGCCTGACTTAACGAAAGAGACCAACGCAACGCTTCCAGTGGCGGAACAGTCACTTCTTTCGTGCCGCCTTTTTCATCATAGACAATTTTCATATCCTTACAGCCCATCTGGCGAATCACCACTTCGCTGCCGTCATCTCGCTGAAAAACATAGAGTTTATCCGGGGTCACCTTGCCGCCCACCACAGCTTCACCAAGGCCGTAACTGGCGTCAATGCTGACAAGATCATTACGGCTGGTGCCGCGACAACCTGTAGCCGTGTCAGCTGAGAAGGCCGTGCCTGAAACGACAGGATTGATCATTTGCATCATGCAAACGGAAAGTGATGTATTTTCAATGGACCACTCTTTTTTTGCTGTTTCGGCTATAGATTCATCGCCGGATTCTTCCGCTTTTGCCAGGGCGTCCAGAATGGCTTCACGCCTATATGTCATTGAACGGAGATTATACGCTGAAGCACAATCCCGATGATACGCCTCAACAACCCGGTCGGGCCCAACCATATTCAAATACGTATCCTGCAAACCGGCAAAAGCTTTTTTTCGGGAATCCTCGCCGGCCGCGGAGGAGCGCACCGCTACCGGCGTCATGTCGTCATTGTTTTCTTTACAAATGGCTTTATAGGCTTCGCGTACGGTTTCACCCAGCACTTCCGGCAACTCAACTGACAATACCGCCGCCTGCACGATCACTGAACGTTTGCGCAGTTGATCTATTCCTTCCGGTGAGGTGGCAAATCCATCAACAATATTGTTGATAAAAGTTCGTAATTTTGTGTGCGGCTGATCACCGTCGGCTTTTGCCGCGTCACGGCTCTGTTTGCCCAACTGACGCACAAATTTTTGTAAAAAGTCAGGGTCTTGATTAATCTCTGGATCATTCCAGTCAATACGGCTGTATTCCTTGTCAACTGTGGAACGTACTACTCTGCCGTTAACCTTTGTTTCGTCCAGCAGGCGATGAAAAGCCAGTGAGGAGAGAGCACGAAAATGCGGCGCATGAATACCTTCAATTTGACTGATAAGAGCGGTATTATAATTTTTGCCGCCGACAAGAAATTCTGCCTCCGGTCCAAGGTTTACAATGTCCGCGCCGGTCAGAACGAGTTTTGTCTGAACAGCTTCAGAAACATTGTTTTTAGCCTTTGCCTGTGCGGGGTTGGCTGCTGCTTTTTTGGACATGACTTCCTCCGGTTAGCGGGAAAAAGAGATGCTGAAAATTTTGCTGCTATTATGCTGCTGTGCAAAAGCTGTCCACCAAACCCATATTTATTTCAAATCATTCCACGCGCGAGCCGCAATACGGACAAAAAGCCGCATTGTCCAGGGGAATAGGCTGGCCGCAGGATGGGTGGCTGCATAAACGTGGCACGGGAGCGAGCTCGACGATCAACTCACCTTCACACACGGAAACCCTCTGCTTGTTTTCCTTGAAATCAGCAGTTCTCAACACGCGCTTCACAATGCCATCCACAGAAGCAAGAACAGCTTTCTCCTGCTTCATGATGGATATATTAAACACCTCTTCTCCAGCTTTGACGATGTCACCGGGATGGACATACATGACCCACAAATCACCGTTGCTTGGCGCTGCAATATGATAACGGTTTGCTGGGTCGGCCATAGCGACGCCTTTGACGCGGAAACCTGTCGGCTGGCTGACTTTTACCTCATAACTCATGATTTCAGAATCAAGCACATAACGACAGACAGACACGCCCATTTCCGACGGTCTTGAAATACTCAACAGCACAAGATGGTGCGGTTTCCCCTTGGTTTCATTAAAATATAAATCCTGCCCGATCTTCAAGCCTTCAAACCAGACATGAAGCGGCAGATTATTAGGATCACCATATTGCGCTTTGAATTGAATGGCTTTTAAAGCGTCAGCCGGGTGATTCAAATAGAGAATAAATTCTTCGGCGTTCGGCTTGCGTTTAAGTATATCAGTACAGATTTGTTCCTCAAGATCCATATTGATATTCGGCAGTGTTTCAAGAGGCGACGCTTCGGTACGCTTTGCAACAGCCATTTTCCATTCTGCGCCAAAGGCGCTTTCATAAACCCAATCTGCGGGGAACCCCAAGGGAAGTTTGCCGAACTTTCCCAACAGCAGATTACGGAAAGCGTCATTGCAGTCTTGATAAACAGTAAGGCACGCCTTGCGCATTTCTGAAGAAAATTCCGTTTGCGGTGTACTCGTCGCTTCATTCAGCACTTCAAGGAGATATCTGACCTCTTCTTCGCCGCCCCGTTTCCATGCGCCGGTTACTGCTAAAAAGGCCGTGTTCCAAGTAATCTGTGACCCTGGAGTCACGTCATGATACCTGACAATACGCCGCGTTCCTTCCAAAAATTTGAGCATATAGGGCAGAAGATGAATATACCCCTGCTTCATAGCCCCTTCCTGTGAAGAGGATGTAGCCCCACCAGGCATGCCGTGCAAGGTAACGTCGTAATCAATGCCCTGAAAATAGGGGGAACAATAGCGATCATAATATGGCATAAGTTGTTTGCAGACAAAATTCGCGTCTCGTATGGCGTTTTTATTTAAGCAGCATGTCAGACCAAGTTCGTCTTCCAGATATGCCATGGTGGACAGCACATCACCTTGCCCATAGGAACGCACCGCGGCACCCAGGCCAACATCAAGAATATGTGCTCCTGCTTTTGCTGCCGCGCCGCAGGCCGGGACAAAAAGTCCGTCTGTATAGTGACGATGATAGTGGAGCACAAGCTCAGGCCAGCGTTTGCGCAATGCTTCAACAAGCTCTGTCATGAAGCGCGGCGGGCACACGCCGCCCATGTCCTTGAGGCCGAGAATTATGCTGCGCGACGCTGTTTTTGAAGTGACGCCCATAATATCGCTTATCATGCGTAAAATAGCTTCTATAACATCCAGATAGTGAGACACATCAAAACCTTTCGCCCATGACATGGAAAGCGCCGGCTGAAAAATCACATCCTTGCGGGACAAGACGACTTCAGCAATAGGACGCATATTTTCTATGTGATTGAGAAAATCAAAACAACGAACCACCTGGTAACAATCGCAAATCATTTCACCAGTTTTGTGCATCAGGTTGCGTGGCTGTGGCGTGTAGCCAAGAACATTGGTGGATCGCACGAGCAATTGCTTGAAAGTTTTCGGGGCAAAATTGTTCCATTCGTTTGCTTCGCTGAACGGATAAGTCATATTGGCCATCATCGCCACATGAAAATGTGCGCCGCCGCCATTTTCAATGGAAAAATAGCCGACGTTGTCAAGATAGGGTCCCAGCAATCTGTCTTCAGCCAGACGAAAACGATTGCCTGAATTTGACTGTGTAAAATCACGCGGAGTCGTATCAGAAAAATGTATCCATCCTGAATCACGAATAAAATCCAGTGTAGCCAAACGATCGCCCTGTGGATATGGTGACGGCTTGCGCTGGACGGACGAACTGATGGGCGGTAGAACAGGTTCAAATGGACCAAGGGCAGGAGTTGTTGCGGAACGATATGCGCCTAACTGCACGTAGGGATTATAGCCTTTCACCGAAATCTCTGCCACCAGTCTTGCCAGGCGTTCGCCTTCCGGGGCAAGATCAGTATACAACATGAGTTCAGGATGATTGGCTATAAAATATGTGTTAATGTCTCCCTTGCGAAAGAAAGAATTTTTAAGTACCTGACGGAAAAAAGGAATTGTTGTTTTAATTCCGCCGATTATGTATTCGCTGAGTGCGCGATCCATAATGCCCAGCGTTTTTTCCCAGTCATGCGCATAGGTAATCAGCAAAGCGCCCGCAGAATCATAATTGGCAGGGAATTCATAGCCGGCGCTGATATTGGAGTCCAGCCGCACACCAGGACCACCTGGAGAAACGTAACGCGTGATCAGTCCCGAGTTTGGCTCAAAATTATTTTGTGGATTTTCACAATTGATACGAACCTGCATGGAACAATATGAAGCACGCAGACTTTCTTCCCGATAGCGCAGCTCAGCGCCAAACGCCACGGCAATCTGTTCCTCTACGAGATCAATGCCATAGCGGCATTCGGTTATTCCATGCTCTACCTGAAGCCGCGTGTTGACTTCGATCAGATAAGGCGAACCGTCAGGGGTGATCAAAAACTCAACCGTGGCCAAAGAATGATACCCTACAGCGCGTATGAGCCGACGGGCATAATCTTTAAGACGTTCCCGCAGATTCTGCGTCATGCCGGGCCAGTGAGAAGGCGTGATTTCAATAAGTTTTTGATGGTTACGTTGTACTGTGCAATCGCGTTCGTCAAAAGCGAAAACATTGCCGTACATGTCGGCAATGATCTGGATTTCAATGTGACGCACATTATCCAGAAATTTCTCAAGAAAAAGATGTGGATTGCCGAAAGAGGCTTGAGCCATCGTAGAAGCTTTGAAGAAAGCATCCTCAAGCTCTGCCTGATTGTAGATAGTAAAAATGCCCCTGCCACCGCCGCCGCCCTCGGCTTTCAGCATGACCGGCAGACCGATTTCATCTATAAGTTGACGGGTGCCCGCAATATCCACAGCGCCGCCTGACCCTGGAACGACAGGAATTCCGAGTCTGCGTGCTACTTCACGCGCCTGAACTTTGTTGCCAAGAAGATTCATGGCTTCGGCAGTGGCGCCGATAAAGGTAATGCCTGCCTCTTTGCAGCGTTGAGGAAAACGTGTGTCTTCAGAGGCAAACCCCCAGCCTGGATGTATCCCTACCACTCCACGCTGTCTGGCTTTGGTGATGATTTTGTCAATATCCAGATAGGAGCGCGGTTCGGGGCCAAGCAACAACAATTCCTGCGCAGTGGATGCCGCAGGCGCTGTTTTGTCAACGTCTGCGGCTGTCATGGCCGCAACCGCGTCAAAACGCTCCCGTATGGAACGGCAGATACGCCGTGCCGGTATCCCGCGGTTCGCCACCAGAATGACTTTGCCCTGTAAAAAATCCTGAACCTCGGCGAATGTCTTGTTGCCCATGCCCTGTCAGCCTTTGGAGTAAACTTGATTAAGCGCGACGAAGAGTCCCGCTTAAAAATTCTGTCATTTTACCATCAGTAAACAAGCAAATACCACCTGTCGGCGATAACCCCGCTAACTTGCCGCGCGTTGTATGTCGATCTTCAGATAGTTCCACGTTGCTGCCCCGCCAGAGCAACAGCTGTTCGGCTCTGGATTGCCAGCGGCGTATAAATGCACTGTCTTGAGCGTATGCTAAATAGACATGCTTTACAAGCTGTTGCCAGAGCTTTTCAGCCAGTAGAGGCTGTTTGACAAAGTCTGCCAAACTCGCTGCAGCCATGGCGGCGTTTTTGCGCAATACGCATATGGACGGTGCGCTGGCGACATTGATGCCAATACCTGCGAGCAAAACGCCGCCACGTTCTTCAAGCAGAATACCGCCAAGCTTATGCGGGATTCCCTCCTGCCGCGACAATAAAACAAGATCATTGGGCCACTTGAGCAACACAGGCCAGCCCAGTTCGTGTAATGCTGAAGCCAGAAGCAAGCCTGTTGCCACTGATGCGGCAGAACCATCAAAAGGAGGTATCAGCGGAAGGCGCAGTGCGGCATAAATATTACCCGGAGGGGAAAACCATGTTCGCCGCAACTGCCCTCGTCCGGCGGTCTGCGCGGCAACGATGACGCTGTCCCAAACAGCGAGCCTGTCACGTTTCTGCAGCCAAAATCCGGCGTCGAGAGCTGAGGTCGCTTGCCCTGTGAACCAGATGACAGGCAGCGGATTATTATTCACGTCAGGCGAATCAACCCAGGGGATAATGCGACATTCATCAAAGCATTGGCATGAACTCATACGTCAGCGTCACCTACGACGATATGCAGTTTTTTTGCGCAACCGTACGACAGGCCTTGCATATCCTGTCCATATCCGGCCCATGTTCAAAACCCGTCAGGTGGGCCAGGCCATGCGACAGAAGCATCAAAACGTATTCTGCCGTTTTCTGACCATAAAGCAGGCATTCGCGCGCAAAAGTGTCCAGCGACAGCAGGATAACCCCATGCTTCATATCATCATCGCTGCCCGGAAAGGAAAGTAGATTCGTAGGGCCGACACAGGCCATAAAACGCTGATTGGCCGTTTTTATGAAGCTGTCATTCACAAGACGCAAATCCACATCCGCTGGAATGGATATCCCCGCATCCCGCATCACTTGCAGCATGGTTCGCAGAGCCAAAGCAAGACACCGCACGTCAAAAGGCAACAGCCAGACGTCGGCTCTGTAATCTGCTGTAACGTGCACACTGCACCCCATACTGCCGGACAAAGCTGCGCGGCATGCTTCTCCATCAGCCGAGTTCACTGACCCACATTCCTGGGATACATCTGAGGCGCAGCTCTTTCAGCCTTGTCGACCGCATCAGGGGGGCTGTTGTCCGCCAGATTGGATGCCGCCGGTAACGGCTGCATTTTGCTCTGTTCCTTGCCAACAGATGTTTTTTCTTTATTATTTACTTTAACAATTTGATGCGCATTTGTAATTTTCGCTTCAGGATAAACAATGCGCTGGTGGAAAATTCCTGTTAGTATGCGTTGAAAATTTTTACTTAAGTAATACAGATCTTTGAATGTCAATTCAGATTCATCCAGTTGCCCCTCAGAAAAAATGCCTTTTACAGTTGCGTCAATATGACTTTTGAGACGTGCAGGCGTGGGATCAGTTAAAGTTCTACTTGATGCCTCAACGGAATCGGCCAGCATCAGGATAGCCGCCTCCCTTGTCTGCGGACGCGGGCCGGGATAACTGTAATCCGAATCACGTGGTTTTTCACCTAGATTGAGAGCCTTCTGATAAAAATAGCGTATCAGCCGTGTTCCATGATGCTGGCGAATGATGTCGGCAATTTCCTGGCCGAGCTTGTAACTCCCGGCCAATTCAGTGCCTTTCTTGACATGGGACAGCAAAACAAGAGCACTCATGGACGGCGACAACTTGTCATGTTTGTTATACCCCCCATAGAGATTTTCTATAAAATATTCAGGATAAGACAATTTGCCGACGTCATGGTATAACGCGGCGACTTTGCAAAGCAGACTGTTGGCTCCAATGGCCTTGGCCCCAGCCTCTACCATATTGGCTACCACAAGAGAGTGATGATACGTACCGGGGATGGCAACCATCAATTCCTGCATCAAAGGCTGTTCCAGATTCATCAGTTCCATCAGGCGAAAACGCGTGCTGTAGCCAAAGACCATTTCCAGGACAGGACTCACTGCAAAAAGCAGAATCAGTGAGGACAGACTGTTCACCACAACGGCAATAAGCTGCGCCGGAGCTTCATGTACAGGAGTTTGCGCCAAGAGCGTTGCGCCTAACCAGATAACGCTCTGGCCGATTGTCAAGGGGATGATGCTCCAGACCACATCTTGCCGGCTCTGCGCTCTGGTGACCAGCCATGTAGCCAACATCCCCCCAAGAAAATGGTAGATAAAAAAAACATAGTCGGCCTGAAACATCAGCATGCAAAAAAAGGCAAGCAGGAGGCCCATGGCACAATAACATCTGGCCGCGAATACCATTGCCACCACGCCCACAGCGCCCGCAACGGGAAAAGCCGCTGAAAAGGCATTCAGCAGACTTGCGTCATTCATACTGAGATACAGCTGATACACTGCCTTTGCACCGGCACCAAACAGCAGAAGCACCAAGGAGATCATCAGTATATCTTTGCAGAGTAACGGCGTGCCTGGCCTGCCGCTGGGCGTGACAAAAAAGCCGATGGAAAATAAAAACGCACAGAGCAGGGCACCCACGACTGTCACCCAACGCATCGGGTTCGCAGCTGTTTGATACAGTGCCTGCAATTTAATTTGCTGTTCCCGACTTACGCGTTCGCCCTTGTGGGCGATTATTTCCCCCTTCTGAATCTGGTAATAGATTGGCTTCACACTTTCTGTCACTGCCTCCGCGCGTTTTTGTGTCGCTTCACGATTCAGTGTTAACGACGCGGGCATTATGGCTGAAAGTAAAATATTTATGGCCCGACGGGACTGTGGCGTCAATGTCGGCTCCTGTCGCGCCTTGGAAGAAATTTCTGCCAGGAACGATTGCAGATCATGCAGTGTGCCGACATCTGGACGCAGCATTTCCACCTTGGTGTCCAGATTGTGTATCACGGCGCCAGATCTGCCGACGCGGGCAGAGCGGATATCCCCAACAAGTCCCTCGGCGAGATTTGTATGAATCAAGGGCATCAATTCTTTAAGAATGTATGTCTGTACATCGGAAAGAGCCAATTCGGGCAGAATTTCATCCACCACTGCAGGCGTCAGATCGTCAATCAGATGTGCAAGCGCCCCCTCGTCGGCGTGGGTGTGTTTGTTATTTTCATTAACACTCTGAAAAAGTTCAAGAATTCTATTCTGGAATAGGATGGATGATTCAAGACTCAGGTCATAGACCGGCGGCTGCAGCAAAAGCAACTGTTTGCGACGCGCCTCAGTGGCCTGCGTGTCTTCTACCATAATATCACGATCTGCGATAACATCGCTTTCTGCAACTTGACCCGCCGCATAAATTTTTTGGACAACATGAAAATTGGCGCCGGCCAGAAGAGCAAGGAAAACCAGAGTGCCAACAAACGCCCAAAATCCCCACCCGCAACGGTGATAGGATATCAGGTTCTGGACAAACAAGAGAAAGCTAGCAGGATGCTTCGTTTTTTTCTGTATAATCATAAGCGGTTGCAATGGCTCCTACAATGAGGATGACGCACAATATCGCCCTCGGTGAAACGATGTACAGCGAGGCCGGATACATTCAGAAGGTCTTGCCGCCGCGCAGCAAGCCATACAGCTGCAGAAACACTTTGCACAGAATTTGCCGCACATCAGGATTCGGACTTTCAATAAAAATGCTGGATCCACGGTTGCCTATACACGCGCCGCTCACTGCTGTCAGCATATCCAGATGGGTGCAGTTGGGGCCGCAAAGAAGATTGGCAAGGGATGGATTGTCAAACTCAACCGTTTCCAGCATCTGTTAAGGACTCATGCCATAGCAGTGTATAAACTATTTCACCCACTCTGTCCATCTTGGAGGGCTTCACTTCAAGACTATTGGAAATTATTTCATAACATATATTTATATATTGATATTTATAAATAACGCCGACAAGAGGCGCGTCCATGCGGATAAGGGCTATGCAGGCAAAGCGAGCGATATACTCAAAGAAGGCCACTATCGGAAAATCCCTTATATTTGCAAAAAATAAAATTTATGGTAAAAGCACGCTAAAGTAAAATCTTCCATATTAGAGGCAAAAATGGAAAGCAACTTCGAAAACTTAATCCTACTATGGAGATATTATTTCAATCTCTAATAATTTATTAGATAATAAAAATTCAATTGATATAACAAAAAAATTACAAAATATTATAAATTATCATAATGACAACGTTGAACATAATGATAAAGATATGCATTATACACACTCTCATATAACACATAATAATATTGAAATGAAAAAAATGAAGCAATTAATATTATAAACACAAAAACTGGATTGTATTTAAATAATGCAAATACTACATTTTCAAATATCAATCATGGTAAATATGTATGGTTGCTTGAACCAGTAAATAATAAATTTTGTAAAGATTTTTACATAATGCTGAATGATGCGAAATCTAATAAAGTTGTATTATTTTTATGATTCCTAGTAAAAAAATAAATGACCCATTAAAAATTTTTAAACAAAGGCAAGATAAAAAAATACATCACACATTGAAATATTGAGAAATGATAAAGAACTTAAAGATATTCTTTAAAAACAATTTTCATTTCGTGAATATTTATTAGGTGAAATACAGTATTAAAGATGTGGTGATCCCCTAAATACGCTGCCACATTCTAATGCTGTTTTTTCTGCGTGGCTGTTTTGCCCTTCCCACCCTTTTCTTCAAAAACGAGTGAAAGAAGCTCATCATAATGGTGCACAGGATGCACACTGATGCGCTTGAGCAGATCTTTGGGCACTTCCTCCAGATCTTTGACGTTCTGCTGTGGCACAATCACATGCTTCAGGCCGTGCGCCACGCCGGCCAAAATTTTCTCCTTAATGCCACCCACGGGCAGAACTCGGCCCTGCAGGGTGATTTCGCCCGTCATACAGCAGTCGGCACGAACCCTGCGCCCGCTTAACGCGGAAATCAGGGCTGTAGTCAAGGTGACGCCGGCGGAAGGACCGTCTTTCGGGGTGGCGCCCGCAGGCACATGGATATGGATATCCCGCTTCACGGCAAAGGCCGGCTCCACACCAAGTGTTTCCGCACGGCTGCGAATATAGCTCACAGCCGCATGGGCGCTTTCTTTCATCACATCGCCAAGCTGTCCCGTCAGGATAAGCCCGCCCTTGCCCTTCATAATACTGGTCTCAATGGTCAGCACTTCGCCGCCGGCCGGCGTCCAGGCCAACCCCAAGGCCATGCCCGGCATAAGGCGTTTTTCTTTTTCATCTTCCACATAGCGCGGCACGCCCAGAAGTTTTTCCACATCCGAAGGCGTCACGGTAAAAGCACCTTTTTCCCCTTCCGCCTTGCGTCGCGCCAGTTTACGGCACACGGCGGCCATCTCGCGCTCCAGATTGCGCAGACCCGCCTCGCGCGTGTAGTCTTTGATAACTTTTTCAACAGCCTTGTCGCTGACGGAAACCTTGCTGCCGATCAGGCCGTTTTCCGCAATCTTTTTCGGAAGCAGATGCTTGCGGGCTATCTCCATTTTTTCCTGCAAGGTGTAGCCGGTGAGGGCAATCACCTCCATGCGGTCGCGCAAAGGCGCCGGGATGGTGTCCAGATGGTTGGCCGTACAGAGAAACATGACCCTCGACAAGTCAAAAGGCACATTCAGATAGTGATCGCTAAAAGTATGGTTCTGTTCCGGATCCAGCACTTCCAAAAGAGCCGAGGAGGGATCTCCGCGAAAATCCGTGCCGATCTTGTCCACTTCGTCCAGCACAATCACCGGATTGCGCGTGCCCGCCTGTTTGAGCGCCTGAATAATCCGGCCCGGCATGGAGCCTATATAGGTGCGCCGATGGCCGCGAATTTCCGCCTCGTCATGCATGCCGCCTAAGGAAATCCGTTGAAACTTGCGCCCGAGCGCCCGCGCAATGGAGCGGCCGAGAGACGTCTTGCCCACGCCCGGAGGGCCCGTAAAACAGAGAATGGGTCCCTTTGACTGCGGGTTCAGCTTACGCACGCTCAAAAATTCCAATATGCGGTCTTTCACCTTATCAAGGCCGCAGTGGTCTTCGTCCAGCACCTTTTTGGCGTGTACAATGTCCATCCGGTCGCGGGAAAGCTTCTTCCACGGCAAATCTACAAGCCAGTCCAGATATGTGCGCACCACATTCGCCTCTGAAGAGTCGGCGTGCATGCCCGAGAGCCGGCGTAACTGCTTGGCCGCCTCCCTGCGCACGTCCTTGGGCAGACCGGCTTTATCCAGCGCCTTTTTCAAACTCTCCAGATCTTCTTCGCCATCCTCCTCGCCTTCGCCAAGCTCATGGCGTATGGCCTTGATCTGCTCGCGCAAAAAATAATCCTTCTGGGCCTTGTCCATACCTTCACGGGCTGAACTCTGGATGCGGGCCTGCACGGTGGCAACCTCCACCTCACGCTGCAGCTGCTTGTTGACAAGGGCAAGACGCTCCACAGGCTCTTCAGTTTCCAGAATACTCTGGGCGTCAGCAAGCTTCAGACGCATGTTGGCGGCAATCAGATCAGCCAGACGCCCCGGATCATCCACGCCCTGCAGCACAGCCAGCATATCCGGCGAAGCGACGCCGCGCAGGGAAAACACTTTTTCACTCTGCTCACGGGCTGCGCGAAGCAGCGCTTCCACGGTAGGGTTGGTTTCCGGCATCAGTTCTGGAACAGGTTCGATACGCACCTCCAGCCAGGGCTCCACTTGGCTGTATTCCGTTACACGGGCGCGGCTCACGCCCTGTACCAAAATTTTAACGCGCGAATCCGGCATCTTGAGCAAACGCATGACCTGCACGACCGTACCCACGTCAAAAAGATCCGCGGGCGCGGGGTCTTCCACACTTTCTTCCTTTTGTGCGCAAACAAAAAGGTGGCGGCCGGTTTTCAGCGCGCGTTCAACAGCCTGCACGGATTTTTCCCGCCCGATGAACAGCGGCAAAATCATGTAATTGAAAATAATCACATCGCGTACCGGCAACACAGGCAAAACATCCGGAATATTCTGCGCGAGGGACGTGAGGCTGTTTTCGCCTTCCTCCGCGTCGGGAGAAGACTGATCCTGTCCGTCAATCACAGTCTCCGCAACAGCCTCATGCGGCTCTGTGTGTTCGTTGTTATTCTTGTCGGTCATATATGCTCCTGCCCTCAGACAAAGCTGCCCCGCATTATACTGTAACAGTCACCCTCGGTGACAATGACATGGTCCAAAAACCGCAAACCCATGCGCGGCGCGAGTTGCCGGAGTTCTTCTGTCAGCGTGAGATCCGCTCCAGAAGGTTCTGGCGAACCGCCGGGATGATTGTGCACTAAAATAATGCCGCTTGCCTTGTGCGCAAGCGCCACCTCCAGCACATCCCGCGGATGCACCGGCACCGCGCTGATGCTGCCGCGGCGCAGACGCTCCCAGGCAATCAGGCCGTTGCGACTGTTGACAAGGGCCATCCAGCATTCTTCATGCGGGCAGCCGGCCAGCCTTGCCCGCGCCATTTTTGCCACGGCCTGCGGCGTGGCAAGCTCTTCACGCCTGCGCACTGCCGAAGCGGCATAGCGGGCCAGAAGCTCACGCAGCACACGCCAAATAGCCATCAGCCCCGGCCCGAAGCCGACAACATGCATGAGTTCGTCCGGCCGCGCATCCAGCACGCCGCGCATGCTGCCGAAACGCCGCAGCAGATCCTCCGCCAGCGGCCGTGTATCTTTGCGCGTCAGCCCGTACCCGAGCAAAAGCTCAAGCACCTCATAGTCCGCCATGACCGACGGATCGCGCTCAAGACGCGCGCGCAGTCTAGCGCGGTGCCCCTTGTGCGGTTGCGTGGCTGAATCAGGCGTCACCGACATAAAGTAAGCAGTCCTCAAATATAGGCAAGAGGCAGAAATGCACGCCGCACAAATTTACAGCGGCCTTGCACATAAAAAACTATGGAGATGCATAAATTTTGTCAAAATACCCGAATAAAAGGGACAGGCAATGCCATAAGACTCCGCGTGCGGCAAAAGGAGAAGATGATGGACGATACGCAGATATGGGCCTGAGCAGAAAATTGAATATTGAGGCATAGGGCGTTTTTATGCGCCCTGCAAACGGCGTCCTCCATTTTTCAGGCGTCAGATAATGCCAATCTGTCAAAAAAATTGATTTTTTACATAAGAGGCCATGCATGTGGTCTCCTATTTTTACACACGGGCGGCGGGTCAGTTCACACGGCGCGGCTGAAAATACTGCTGCTTAAAAAGCAACCTGTATTGCTTGGCCGGGGACTGCGTTGCAGGTTTTGTCACCTGCCCTTCAATAGACAGGGGCTTGTCTGAAAAACCGAAAGGCTGCAGTTGATCGGACGAAAGCGGCAATCGCTCCAGCCCGCTGCCAAGCTGTATCACCGGCAGGCTGGCCGCGCCGCTGCCGGCCATAAGCACGGTGTCGCTTCCCTGCGGCAGGGCGCCGTCAAAAATCTGTGCGTTCCGCGCGGTTGCGTTGAAGGCCGATGGCACAGGCATATCCGTTCTGCGCAGCACTTCCAGAAAATCGTTGCCCGTACGCCCCACAAAGCTCACAAGAGAAGCGCCTCCGCCATAAACCAGAAGACTCACCGGCATTGTGCCGCCGTGTATGCCCATATAGGCCGGGCGCGCGCCAGCGGGCATGACTGTCCATCCGTCACCTGCCGCTCCGTCAGAGGGCGCCGCGGCGCACGCGAACCCGCCGCTGAAAAACAAATGAGGGCACAGAATACAGATCATGCAGAGCCGCATGGACACATCTTTCATGTGAGGCAAATACGAATTTGTCACAGCCTTGTCAAGATGCCGCCAAACACGGTCTGTTACCCTCCCGAACGACCCTTGCGGCGTTGTTTGCCGCGCGGCGCCGGTTCAGAAGCCGGAGGTGGAGCACTTTGCGGCCTTGTCAGCTCCGGGGGATCTGGTATTATGGGAAGGTTTTTGTCGCTGCCCAGATAATGGGAAAAAAAATCCGTCAGCGCGCTGTGCATTGTCTGATGAATGGCCTGACGTTCCTCAGGATTTGCCGAAAGACAGAATTCCGGCAGATCCTCCAGCAAAGAATCCGGGCAGGGGGCCATCAGCGCGGCCGGATCGGCGTTTTTCAGAGTCAGATACCGCGCCTTTTTATTCAAAAGACGGTTGAAAACATCCGTATGCAGAACGGGCGGGTTAACAGTGTCATTTTCCGCGGCAAGCAGCAGAACCGGCGGGTAGAACCAGCGGAAGGAGTCGCGGCTAAAAAGCATACTGAAGCCCGGCGCCACAGCAGCTACGGCTTTTATCCTCGGATCCGCCAGACTTGTGTCCAGCGGCAGTCTCTCACAAAGCGTGCTGATGCGGCTTTTTGCCCAGGGGTTGCAATAAATATCCTTCTCCCCGGCGCGGGGGCAATAGTCATTCCAGCCGCCGCAGTCCGGCAGCGCGCCGCCCAGCAGCAGAACGGCCGCGCCGCCGGCGCTGAAACCGATCGCGCCGGCACGATTTTTGTCTATGCCCTGTGAAATCTGCGGATGCTCCAGCAACAGATCCATGGTTGCCGAAAGCTCCCGCGCGCGGGACTCAAGCTGTTCCCAAGTGAACAGCTTGTCCATATTGTCTATGCAGTCGCCGGAATGTGTGGGCGCGGCAACGACAAAACCGCGGGAAGCCAGCCATGCGGCAGTGTCATAATACGAAAAACGCGATGCGGGCGAAGCATGCGAAAGCAGCAGCAAGGGAAAATGCCCTTCCACTGCCCTGCCTTCCGGCGCCGCCGTGATTTCCCAAGGGGCATAGTTGAGCACGCGCGGGGACTGGACGCTGGGGTACCAGACATTGACGTCCAGACGCAGATTTTTCTCCGCTGTCCATTGCCCCAGCGTGCGGAAGCCCACCTGATAGAAGACGGCAGCCCAAGACATCTGCGCATCCGCAAAATATACCAGAAAAAAAAGCAGAAGGGCCATGCCGACAGGACGAAGCATGGATCTGTTGTGCCACAGGGCTGCTTGGGATACAAGAATATTTTTACAGGAACAGCACGCCACGGACATCTGTGCGTTCATACACGGGGTTGACGCGCGGCATGCTCAGGAAGGGATGATGGAAGCGGTAAATTTTCTGATTGATTTTGTTCTGCATATTGACATCCACCTCTTTGATCTGGCCGAACAGTATGGGCTTTGGGCGTACGCCATTCTCTTTGTTGTTGTGTTCTGCGAGACAGGTCTCGTGGTTACGCCTTTTCTGCCGGGCGACTCCCTGCTGTTCGCCTCCGGCGTGGCCGCCGGCGTTGGTCTTCTGGGCTACGGAGAAAGCATGCTGACGTTGTTTTTGGCCGGCGTTCTGGGCGACGCCGTGAATTACGGCATCGGCCGCCGTGTCGGCCCTTCCATTTTTGCCGAGGGGAACAGATGGATAAAAAAAGACTATCTTGTCAAAGCGCACAATTTTTACGAGCGCCATGGCGGCAAGGCTATTGTGCTGGCGCGTTTCGTGCCCATTGTGCGCACTTTTGCGCCATTTGTGGCCGGCATTGCGCTGATGTACCCGTCGGCATTCTTTCTGTACAATATTTCCGGCTGCGTGTTTTGGGTGGGAACGCTTGTATCCGCCGGGTATTTTCTGGGAAATTTCGCCTGGGTGCGGGCCAACTTCAGCATTATCGTCTATGCCATCATTGTTGTTTCCGTGCTGCCCGCGCTGGTGGAGATGCTCCGCGCCAGCATGAAGCCGGGGCACAAAGGTTAACACGTCACGACAAGTCGTCCGCCTTCCATACGCGCCTGCCGGTTGATGCACAAGGGCGTATCTTCGTCGTAATGGGAGACAAAAACCAGAGAAAGGCCCTGCGCGGACAGATTGTCCAGCGTGTCCAGATAACGGAACCGGCTTTCCTCATCCAGGCCGGAACAGGGTTCATCCAGGAGCAGAATATCCGGCTCGCCTACAAGAGCCCTTGCCAGAAAAAGCCGGCGCAACTGGCCGCTGGAAAGCCGGCGGATGGAATGCTCCGCCAGAGGCGCCACATCAAGCCGCTCCATTGCCTCCCGCGCTTCGCGCAGTTCCGCATCGGCATACCGGCGGTACAGCCCCACGCTGTTGTCAAAGCCGGAACAAACAAGCTCCAGCCCAGTGAGCGCATATCCGTATAAAGCCGAAGAAAGGTCGGAAACAAGGCGCACTCCCCTGCGCACGTCTTCCAGCATCTGCACAAATCCGCCGCGACGCGGCAGACGACGGCACACCCGGCCTCCGACGGCCACGAATTCATCCCCGGCAAGCAGGCGCAGCAAGGTTGACTTGCCCGAGCCGTTGGCGCCCGTCAGATGCCAGTGCTCACCCTCGTGCATGCTCCAGTCAATGTCGTGCAGCACTTTGCGGCGGTCAACAAAAACAGAAACCTTCTCCAGACAGAACAATACGGTTTCGCTCTCCACAGACTGAACGCGCGCTTCTTTACAGCGCGGCGGGCGTTCCCGCAGCAAAATCCCTTGCGGCGTATCCACCGCCAGCATCCTCCCCTGTCTGACATGCCGACGCCCGGAGCACCAAGTCGGGATTAAGCCCTGCCTGTGCGCCGTCATAACAACCGTGCATCTGTCCGTGTATTCTTCCAGCAAGCCGAACAAACGTGCGCGGTGCGCCGCGTCAAGACCGTCGACGCATTCGTCCAGCAGAAGCAGCGGGGGCTCGCGCAGCAGCGCCCGCGCGCACAGCAAAAGACGTAGCTGCCCTTGGGAAAATACGGAGATGGAACAGGCCAGCAGATGCTCCGCCTTCAGCCGCGCGGCCATTGCTTCCGCAGCGTGGCGGCGTACGTCTGGCGGTCTGCTGTACAGCAGGGGTGTGTCGTCAAAGGCCGTTAGCAGCAGATCCCTGCCCGTGATGTCCCAGCCCTCACGCTGGTATTTTCCCTGAAGGGCCGGAGAAACAAGGGCGCTCATGGCGCGCCCCGCCAGCGGTGAAGTTTCGGCCCCTTCAGCGGTATGCCAGCAGATGCTCCCGCGCGCGGGCCGAAGTTCGCCGCGCAAAAGACGCAGCAGCGTTGACTTTCCAGCGCCGTTGCCGCCAGTCAGCGCACAGTGGTCGCCGCGTCGGATACGCCAGTCAATATCGTGCAGCACCATCTCCTGACGGGAGTCGCCGGGCAGAGAAAGACTCACGTGGTCAACCGTGACCAGCAATGTCGGGACGGCAGTCTGACACGTCATGGAACATCGTCCCGATTTAAAACGGCAGCAAAGTCATGCGGCCTTTTTCAAAAACCGCATGCTGGGAAAAGCCGAAGCCCCGGGCGTACGAGGCCAGACGGTCAAAGCTGAAGGCAACATCGTCAGCGGTATGCGCGTCAGAGGCAAAGCTCACCGGCAGAGCCAGTTCCGCCGCCAGAGACATGAAAAGCGGCGCTGGGTAGATTTCCCGGCAGGGTTTGCGCAGACCTGCGGAAGAAATTTCCATGCTCATGCCCGCGTCCCGCAGGGCCGTTAGGGCGCGGCAGATCGTCTCACGGCTGTCGGCTTTGGCAAGCCAGATATGGAACTGTTCCACAGAAAAAATTTTGATGAGATCAGGGTGGGCGGCAATGTTGAAAAGCCCGGAGGCGATCATCGCTTCCCATGCCGTAAAATAGGCATAATACCGCGCCTCGCATTCTTCCTGGGAAAACTCTGCCCACGCCAGCGCCCCGTCGTCAAAACCCCAGCGTCCTATAAAATGCACGCTGCCCAGAAGATAGTCAAAATCACAGGCCCGGCACGCGGCGTTCGTGTATGCCGTCCGGCCGTCAAGCCAGTCCATTTCCATCCCGTAAAGCACGCGGCACACGCCGTTGGCCCCCTCTTTCGGCGCAGCTTTCAGCGCCAGCACATCGCGCTCGTAGCCCGGCAGACAGCGCGTCAGATGCTCGCGGTATTCATGGAGGTAGTCAAAGCCGTACGGACGCGGCGAATGTTCAGAAAACCCCAACAGCATCAGGCCCTTTGCAAGGGCAGCTTCGTACATGGCGGCAGGGGTGTCCCGACCGTGCGAACAGCATGTGTGGATGTGCAGATCGCTTGTGATCATAACACCACAAGTCGGACCGCGTCTTCGCCGTCGCGCTCTTCCAGAAGCACGTCCACGTGCTCGTGGCGTTCTGTGGCGACAACGCGCCCTACATAATCGGCCTGAATGGGCAATTCCCTGTGTCCCCTGTCGATAAGTGCGAGTAGTTCCACGGCACCTGGGCGGCCGTAGTCGAGCAGAGCTTCCAGCGCGGCGCGGACGGTGCGCCCGGTAAACAGCACATCATCCACCAGGATGACCACACGCGTGTCCACGCTCCCGGGTATGGAAGAAGGCCCGATCTGCGGCTTGCCCTCTATGCTTGTCCAGTCGTCTCGATAAAGATTGATGTCCAGCGTGCCGAGCGGCAGGCGACGGCCGATGCGCCTCTCCAGCAAGGCGGCAAGACGCCGGGCCAGATCCGCCCCACGCCGCTGGACGCCGACCAGCATCACTCCCCCGCAATCGGGATGACGTTTGAGAATCATGGCGGCCAGTTCGTCAAGGATACGGGCGATCTCGTGTTTGTCCAACATCGGTGTCACAGTCATGGACTTCACCTCCAGCGCAAAACAAAATTTTTAACCTATGCCGGATATTTCCGCAACGCAAGAAAATGCTCGGTAGTGGGTCAGTTTGAATCTGCCAAGGTAGCAATATCTTCAAAAAGAGATGCTTCATATCCGTAAACACTTCTTCCATAGCCTTGATTAAATTCTATGTGTGCCAAAGGAGCGCAAGTAAATCTTGTGAAATCAAACTGTTAATATCTTTAGAACGTAGAAAACGGGGTGGTTTGAGCGCGCTACTTCCACCACCGCCAATACCTGTAAAAGTAGACCGCTTTTACCGCTTTCTTGACTTTTGTAGGCGCTTTCTGCATACTTTATTATTCTTTTACAACATAATGTCGTTATTTTTTAGGGAGCGGGACAAACGCCGGGAATCAGCATGAGTGATTATAAAAAAACATTGAATTTGCCGAAGACAGATTTTCCCATGAAGGCAAATCTCGTTCAACGCGAACCGGAAATTCTTAAGAAATGGGAAGAGACGCGCGCTTTTGACGCAATGGTGCAGGCCTCGTCAAACAGGGGCGAATACGTGCTGCACGACGGCCCCCCTTATGCCAACGGGCACATCCATCTGGGTACGGCGTTGAACAAGATACTCAAGGACATCATTGTTAAATCACGCAATATGCAAGGTTTTACGGCCAGCTATGTGCCTGGGTGGGATTGCCACGGCCTGCCCATTGAACACAAGATGGAGCAGCAGCTCAAAGAAAAGAAAAAAACCTTGCCCACTCATGTCGTGCGTAAACTGTGCCGCGAGTACGCGGCCGGCTGGATTGACGTGCAGCGCAAGGAATTTAAACGACTGGGCGTGCTCGGCGCATGGGACGCCCCATATATGAGCATGGATCCGGCCTATGAGGGCGCCACGGCCCGTGAACTTGCCGATTTTGTAGAAAAAGGCAGCGTGCTGCGCGCCAAGAAGCCCATTTACTGGTGTTGTTCGTGCCATACCGCTCTGGCCGAAGCGGAAGTGGAATATCACGACCGTATTTCCCCGTCCGTTTATGTGGCTTTTCCGCTGCCGGACGCGGCGTTGTCAAAGCTGTTTCCCATGGCTGACCCTGCCGGAGCCAGCGTTGTCATCTGGACAACAACGCCCTGGACCCTGCCGGCCAATATGGCCGTCTGCCTGCACCCTGAGTTTGTCTATCTGCTTGTGGAGACAAACGGCGCGCAGTTTTTGCTGGCGGAAGACCGTCTTGCGTCGTGCGCCGACCTGTTCGCCTGGAAAACCCCTCATATTTTGGGGCGAGCCTTCGGTGCGCAGTTAGAAGGGCTTGTGGCCCGTCATCCTTTTTATGACAGGCCCTCTCCCCTGACGCTCGGGAACCACGTGACGCTGGATGCCGGCACAGGTTGCGTGCACACCGCGCCGGGGCACGGCCGCGAAGATTATGACGTGGCGTTGAAATACGGACTTGAAGTCTATTCCCCACTGGACGATGCAGGTTGTTTTTTGTCTGCTGTTCCACTGTTTGCGGGCATGAACGTGATGGAAGCCGACCCAGCTGTGCTGGCCGCACTGGAAGAAGCCAGCGCGCTGCTGTGGCAGGGCAGGCTTGAGCATTCTTACCCGCACTGCTGGCGCTGTAAACAGCCTGTAATTTTTCGCGCCACCACACAATGGTTCATCAGCATGGAAAAAAATGATTTGCGCGACCGCGCTTTGGAAACCATCAATAGTGACGTGCACTGGATTCCGGCTTGGGGCCGTGAGCGCATCTATAATATGATTGAAACCCGTCCGGACTGGTGCATTTCACGCCAGCGCCAATGGGGCGTTCCTATTATGGCCCTGCTGTGCGAAGATTGTGGCGAGGCGTGGAATGACCCGGCCTGGATGCGGGACATGGCCGATCGTTTCGTCAGCCACCCAACCGGCTGCGATTACTGGTTTGAAGCCGACATACGTGAAATAACGCCCAAAGACCTGCGCTGTCCGCACTGCGGCGGCGGCCGTTGGAAAAAAGAAACGGATATTCTGGACGTCTGGTTTGACTCGGGCACGAGTTTTGCCGCTGTGCTGGAAAAACGCCCGGAACTGCGCTTCCCGGCGGATATGTATCTGGAAGGCTCGGATCAGTACCGCGGCTGGTTTCACTCTTCCCTACTCGCTTCGCTGGGCACGCGCGGCCGCGCGCCGTACAGGGCTGTGCTGGCCCACGGGTATGTTGTGGACGGGGAAGGCCGAAAGATGTCAAAATCTGTCGGCAATGTGATCGCTCCACAGGAACTGATTGAAAAATTTGGCGCGGAAATCGTGCGCTTGTGGGTGTCTTCTGTGGATTACCGCGAAGACATCCGCATTTCCGATCAAATTTTGGGCCGCCTTGTAGACGCCTACCGTCGCATTCGCAATACTTGCCGTTTCATTCTGGGCAATCTCTCTGATCTGGTTCCGCAGGCACTGCTGCCGTTTGACGCGATGACGCCCCTGGATCGTTTTGCCCTTGACGCGGCAGTCCAGACGCACAAACGTGTGCAGGAGGCGTATGCGGAATTTGAATTCCACAAGGTATATCATTGCCTGCACAACTATTGTGTGACAGACCTTTCCGCCATATATCTGGATATCGTCAAAGACCGTCTCTATGCACAGGGAGCGGAAGACACGCTCCGCCGCTCCGCTCTGACGGCCCTTTGGCACATCCTCTCCCTGTTGTTGCGCGATATGGCGCCGGTGCTTTCCTTCACGGCTGAGGAGATTTTCAGCCATCTCCCTGCGGCGTTGCGCGGGTCTGCGTCGACGGTGTTTGCCCTGCCGCCCATCTCTCTTGACGCCTGCAAGCTTGATGAGGATCTCCGGAGCGACTGGAGAGCGCTTTTGGCTGTGCGCGGCGTTGTGACAAAAGCGATTGAGGTGTTGCGGAGTGACGGAATTATAGGGCATTCTCTGGACACGCGGGTAACGCTTTTTGTATCGGACGGACTGCGTGGTCAGCTTGACGCACTACATACGGACTTGCGCGCAGTGTGCATTGTGTCCCAACTGGAAGTGGCAGACCTGTCCGTAGCGCCGCAGTCGGCCTTTCGTGATGCTGATGTGGCAGGCCTTGCTATTGGCGTGGAAAAAGCCCGTGGCGAAAAATGCGAGCGATGCTGGATTTACAGTACAGAACTAGGCGGCGACCCCGCCCGCCTTGGGCTTTGCCCACGTTGCGCGGGTGTGCTTCGGGACAGTATGCCATGACAAACCAGGGACGATGGAATGCGACGTCGCTATAAAATTCTGGGCGGCATGGCCGCGCTGGTTTTTGTGCTGGATCAGGCCTCAAAGTGGCTGATTATGGCATTGATTCCAGGACACCGTTCAGTCATGGTGATTCCCGATTTGTTCGATCTGGTTAATATACGCAATCGCGGGGCCGCGTTTGGTTTTTTAAACCGCTCGGATATTGAGTGGCAATTCTGGCTTTTCTTGGCAGCCACTGTGGTGGCTGCCTGGACAATATTTGCCCTTGTCCGCACGGCGTGCTACCAGCCCCGGCTCTTCACCTGTCTGGGTTTTGTGCTCGGCGGGGCGCTGGGCAATCTTGCGGACCGCCTGCGTTTCCGGGCAGTAGTGGATTTTTTGGATTTTCATATCGGCGGCCTGCACTGGCCTGCTTTTAATGTAGCCGACATGGCCATCTGCATGGGCGCTTTTCTGGCATGTCTTCTTTACTGGCGGCAATCGTCGGCAGCTGCGGTCAGGAAGGAAGGAACAGTGCTGTGACATTCGCATGGTGGCATCTTCTTGTGGCGCTCATCCCTATGCTCCCTGTTTTCTGGAGTATCCGGCATATCTGGGACCATGAGTTTGCAGATCCCCTGCAGCGGGCGTTGTGGCTTGTGTGCGCAGTGTTTTTGCCGGTCATCGGTGGTATATTGTATATTTTTATCGGGCGTCAAAAAGCCCTAAAAAGATTCAATGTTAAACGAGGCTTGTTATGAAGATCCTACGTTTCTTCTCCGGCTTCACGTTGGTGTGCGTCACTTTTTTGCTGAGCGCCTGCCTGCAGAGCTCTTCTGCAGGCGGCAGTCTTAATCTGGACCAGCAGGTGCAGCAGCACGATATGCAGTTGCGGCAATTGCAGCCTGCACAGGCGGATATCTGGAGTCAGGTGCAGGCCATGCGTCAGGAATTGAACCAGATTAAGGGACAAATGGACGATCTGCATAACGCGGGCGGCGCGCGTGCGCTTGCGGATCGCGTCAACCGGCACGACGCGGCATTGCGTCAGGTGGAAAACAGTATGGCGCTGAATCTCAATCTTGGTGACGCGCAGATGCCGACAGGCTCAGGCTCGCCCATGACGCCGTTGTACGCGCCCGCAGTGGGCATTCCTACGACCAGCGCGGTCACGCCGGCGACCCAGCCGCAACCGACATACGGAGACCCTTCGCTTCCGGGTGGCGCGCAGGCCCCCAACTCCGCCACGTGGGGGCAGCCGTCGCCGCAGCCCGTTGTGCATGCACCGCAAAAAGACATATCCTTGGCGCTGTTTGACGCCGGCGTTAATTCCTATAACGCTCGCAACTATGTTGAGGCGCAACGTTCTTTCTCTGATTTTCTGAAAAATTACAAAACGCACAATCTGGTTCCGGAAGCGCAGTTTTATCTGGCGGAATGTCAATTCCAGCGCAACCAGTTTGCCGATGCGGCGCTTGCGTATGACACGGTGATTAAAAAATACCCTTCGTCGTCATCCACGCCCGGCGCCTATTTGAAACAGGGGATATGCTTCAGCAAGCTCAATCAGGGAGCAGCGGCCAAAGCCCGTATGCAGGAATTGATCAAAAAATTCCCCAATTCTCTTGAAGCGGCGCGCGCCAAAACATTTTTGAAGACCAATAAATAATCGAAGCGGCATACAATTGAGTCAACGGGGAGCGGACATATGGTTTTCGTCGTTTTGAATTCAGGAGTTCTTCGAGAGAAGCGCTTCCAAGCTAGGTCAATTTGGATAATCTCAGAAAGCTGTTGTACGGAGCATTCGATACGGCTGGAAATTCTGGTAGACCAAACAAGACACGAAACCAGAAATATTTGATACAGCACTGAACAGCTTGTACTTGAAACGAACTTGTGCTTCGGCGCAACAGACCGGCATTTGGCAAGCATTTCA
>JAISKZ010000059.1 GCA_031260725.1 Desulfovibrio sp.
TTTGGCGGAGCGGAAGGGACTCGAACCCTCGGCCTCCGGCGTGACAGGCCGGCGTTATAACCAACTTAACTACCGCTCCGTGTGGTAAAGCAGTGTGTACTGCTCAAAATTGTTTACCCACATTCAAAAAAAATGGCAAGTTAAATTTTTGTCAGCTTCTTTCCGACAGTCAGTGTGTCAGGGATTCCGGCAAAATGCAAAATGCGGCGGGGCTGTTGCGTGTTAATTGACCAGCGCCGGCAAGGCCCAGCGCCGTCGCGCCGTTGACTGTCAAAAGGCGTACAAGGGCTTCCGGCTGCACGTCCATCGTTTCACGCAGGTACACGGCTTCCTTGCGTACGTCCAGATCGCTGTTTGTGGTCAGGCCGTCCGTGCCGAGGCACAGCAGAACGCCGCTTTCCAGCAGTTCCCGCACCGGCGGCGGGCCTAGGCCCAGGTTGTTGTTGGAGCGTGGGCACAGGCAGAGCGCCGTGCCTGTGGTTGCCAGTTCCGCTGCTTCTGCGGTGTTCAGCTGTGTTCCGTGCACGGCAAGCGCACCCGACCCCAGAAGTCCCAGAGCGGTGGCATAGGCCATGGGGCGCAGGCCCGGCGCGTGCCACGTTTCCGGCAGGACGCGGTCTGCGTATAAATCTTTCAGTGGACCACGGCCCTTTGTCAGCATTTCAGTTTCTTCCGGCGATTCCGCAAGGTGAAAGGCAAAAATGCGGTTGTTACGGATGCAGTGTTCTTTTGCGGCACGCAGCGCGTTCGGTGATGTGGAATAGAGCGCATGTCCGCACGGGGCAGCGCGGTAGGCAAGGGCCGGATTCTCGGCCAGTGCTTTGCGGCAGTGGGGCGGCCAGGGAGAGATTGTATCAATCAAGGACGATTTGAAGCCAAACCATTCGCAAAAATGGGTGACCCCCAGGCCGCACGCGCGGCATGCCTGATCCGCCGGCGCCGGCCCGGCGGAAAACGTTCCGGAAAAATCGCCCACATGCACTGCGCCTGAGCCGGCAATATCGGCGCAGGCATCTTCCAGCGCGGCGGAGTCAACGGGTTCGACGAGCATGGGAACAAGGCTTGCCAGCCAGGGCGTGAAGCCCCGACGCCAGGTTGTGCGCCCGGCCAGATGTGAAAGGTTCAGATGGGTGTGGGCGTTGACGCAGGCAGGAGCCAGGCAGACGGAGCCCAGATCGCGCACCCGCGCTCCGGCGGGCTTATGTGATCCCGGCCAGGAAAAGGCGGCTTCCACATGACCGTCGCGCACAACAAGTGCCGCGTTGTCGATTTTTTTCAAGGGCGCGAAAAGATCCCCGCCCCTCGCCGCCGTTTCGCCGGCGAGCGTCAACAGTGTTTTTGCCCGCAGGATCAGCACTGACGATGGCATTTCGCTGTCTTCGTCACTAATATTAGATAATTGTTGCTAATAATCACCACGTGAAGCGCATATGCCTTGGCGGATTGCCGCCTACAGAATACCCCAGAGCATTTGCAGGGCCATAATAATTAAAAAAACGGCAAAGCCGCGCTTGAGTTTTGCTGTGGGCAGGGCGTGGGAAAGTTTGGCACCCAAGGGCGCTGTTATAAAACTCGCTGACGCAATGCCCAGTAACGCCCAAAGGTGTACAAAGCCGATGGTTCCGGTCGGCATGTCCGGTCTGTCCCAGCCGCCGACAATATAGCTCAGCGTGCCGGCTACGGCAATGGGGAAGCCGATGGCCGCCGAGGTGCCCACAGCGTGGTGCAGCGGCACATTGCAGAAACTCATGAACGGCACGGAAAGCGTGCCTCCGCCGATGCCGACAAAACTGGAGATCATCCCGATAACGCCGCCCACGCCGGCTGTGCCGAGAAAACCGGGCATATCGCGCCAGGCGGGCGGGCGGTAGTTAGAAATCATCTGGGCGGAGACAAAGCCGAGAAAACAGATAAAGAATATTTTAAGAAAGAGTGTTGGGGCGTGGGTGGCTATCAGGCCGCCTGTGAATGTGCCGACCAGTATGCCCGGCGTGATATTGCGAAAAATGTCCCAGTGCACGGCCTTACGCGCATTGTGGGCGCGCGTGCTGAAGACGGAGGTTATCATGATGCTGGCCAGCGACGTGCCCAGGGCAAATTGCTGGATATATTGCGGCGGCACGCCCTGTGTGGGAAAAATGGCCGCAAGCATCGGCACAATAACAATGCCGCCGCCCACGCCAAGAAGCCCGGCCAGTACGCCGGCCACTGCGCCGCAAGCGGGATAAACAAGAAAAGAAAACATGTTCTCGCGCCCTATACTGTAAATTTTTTGTTTACCCTAGACAATGGCTCTGCTGGCGTCAACATTTCCCTACTATGCTGAAATCTCTTCCCGGAAAGAAAAATTACGTATCAAACGCAAACGCGCAGGATGGGATGACGAATTTTAACTCTCAGCCCTGGATACTGAATCTGTTTGATTCATTACGATTGCTCTGATTGCGCACGGAAACAGTCTGGACAATTCTGCAGATTTTTACTATTTTTTTCGTCTTGCCGGGGTTCCCCTGGCCGAATTTTTTTACATGACCATTGCGCCTTATGGGCGAAGGAGATTTTATGGCCGTTCAACAGAATAAAAAATCCCGTTCCCGCAAGGGGATGCGCCGTTCCCACGATCATGTGCCATCGCCTGCCGTCATTTTTTGCCCCTGCGGCGAGCCGACCCTGCCCCACAGCGTGTGCCCCTCCTGCGGTAAATATAAAGGCCGCAAGGTAATTGTCGTGAACAAAGCCGAATAATGAGCGGACGTCCCGTCATAGCCGTGGACGTCATGGGTGGCGATTTCGGCCCTTCCGTGGTGGTGCCGGGCGCCGTAGATGCCGCCCGCATGCACGACGCGCATGTTCTGCTTGTGGGCGACACCCACAAGATTGAGGTTGAGCTGCGGAAGTTCAACCTTGCGGACGTGCAGTTTGATATTGTTCAGGCTGACGACGTGGTGCACATGAACGAAAAGCCCTCAGATGTTCTGCGCCGCAAAAAAAATTCTTCTATTCAGGTGGCATGCCGCCTTGTCAAAGAGGGTGCCGCCGATGCCGTTGTCAGCGCCGGACATTCCGGCGCCACTGTGGCCTGTGGCATGTTCATCATGGGCCGGCTTCCGGGGGTGGAGCGGCCGGCGCTCGCCACCATGCTGCCCACGGAAAAAAATCCCGTGGTTGTGCTGGACGTGGGTGCCAATGTGGACTGTCGCCCCTACCATCTTTTTCAGTTCGGTCTCATGGGCGACGCCTTTGCCCGTGATATCTTGGGCTACGCCGCGCCGCGCGTGTGCATTTTGAGCATCGGGGAAGAAGAAGGCAAGGGCAATTCCCAGGTCAAGGAAGCCTACGAACTGTTGAAGCTCGCGCAGAACATCAATTTTGTGGGCAATGCCGAAGGGCGTGATATTTTTGTCGGAGATCTTGACGTGGTTGTCTGCGACGGCTTTGTCGGTAATGTTGTTATAAAGATGAGCGAGGGTCTTGCGGCGTCACTGACCCGCATGGTAAAACGCGTTTTCATGTCAGGCGTTTTGCCCGCTCTGGGCGGGATGCTGGCGCGCAAGGCATTCAGGCGCTTTGCCCGCACGATAGATTATACGGAATACGGCGGCGCGCCGATGCTTGGTTTGCAGGGACTCGCCATTGTCTGCCACGGCCGTTCAGACGCCTGCGCTATACGCAATGCCGCTAAAATGGCCGCCGCCTATGTGCGCAAGAACGCGAACAGCCGTCTTGCTGAAATCATTCTTGCCAATGAAGAGCTGACCCGTTTTTCCCGCGCCATTTAACAACTGGTATTTGTTATGAGTGCAACCTGCCGTCTGAGCGCATTGCAGGCCTATGCGCCGGACACTGTGCTGTCCAATGACGATCTGACAAAACTGACGGACACGAGTGACGAATGGATTTTTTCGCGCACCGGCATAAAAGAGCGTCACAAGCTGGCGGACACGCAAAACGCTTCGGACCTCGCTCTGATTGTTGCCCGCAAGACCCTGCACGAGGCCGGCCTTGAGGTCGGCACCCTGACGCATATTCTTGCGGCCACCTGCACGCAGGACATGCTCTCGCCCTCAGTGGCCTGTATTTTGGCGGGCGCCCTGAATGCAGGGCCGGTCATGGCCTTTGACATCAACGCGGCCTGCGCCGGTTTTTTGTACGGACTGTCCCTGACGCGCAGCCTGCTGACGGAAAATCCAGACGCGAACATTCTTTTTGTGTGTGTGGAAGCCTTGACGCGACGAATCAACTGGACGGACAGGTCAACCTGCGTGCTGTTCGGCGACGGCGCGGCGGCCTGTGTGTGCTCCGGCAATGCGGGCAAAGGCTCGGCCGTTTTGGAAGACGTGCTTTGCAAAAGCGACGGCAGCCTCAGCGGGCTGATCTCCGTGGGCGGCGGCACAGCCTGCCGTTACGCCAAGGGCGACACTGTGGGCGATGACTTTTTTTTGCACATGCAGGGCCGCGAAACTTACAGACACGCTGTGCGCCAGATGACAAACGTGTGTGAGGAACTGCTTGCGCGCAACGGTCTTGTCATGGCTGGCGTGGACCTTTTTGTGCCGCATCAGGCCAATATGCGGATTATTGAAGCTGTCGGCAGCCGGCTGAATGTTGCAGCCGACCGCGTGTTCACCAATGTGGAGCACTACGGCAACACTTCCGCGGCGTCCATACCGCTTGCACTTGCGCAGGCGTGCTCTGCAGGGCGCATCAGGCCCGGCGGCCGCGTGCTTGTGACGGCATTCGGGGCGGGCCTGACATGGGGAGCGGCATTACTGCGTTTTTAGTTCTCGCCCTTGAGGGCCCTCACTGACCGCGGGCAGCGACGTATCGTTGAAATTTATACGCGTTCACGGTATACGGTCCATGTTGATTTTGCTGAAGGGGTTGAAAAAGCATGAACGCGCCATATTTTACACATCCGTTTGACGCGGCGGCGCCCGCGGCGCTGGTGACCGGCGGTTCCCGCGGCATCGGCAGGGCTGTTGCCGCAACGCTTGCCCGTGACGGCTTTCAGGTTTTGTTGACCTATGTGAGCCGTCCGGAAGACGCCAAAAACGTGGCGGACGAAATCGCCGCGGCGGGCGGCCGGGCTGCGGCCTTGGCGCTGAATGTCGAAGAAAGCGGCGCTGCGACGGAGTTTTTTGCGCGAGAAGTGAAGGACAGGGTGAATCTGGCCGTGCTCGTCAACAACGCGGGTATAACAAAAGACGGCTTTCTGGTGCGCATGAAGGACGAGGATTTCGACAGGGTTATCGCCGTCAATTTGCGCGGGGCTTTCTGCTGCACAAGGGAAGCGGCCAAACTCATGAGCAGAAACCGTAAAGGGCGCATTATCAACATTTCTTCTGTGGTGGGGCAGATGGGCAATGCCGGACAAGTCAACTACGCCTCGGCCAAAGCCGCCCTGCTGGGGCTTACCAAATCCTGCGCCAAAGAGCTGGCGGCTCGGCAGATAACCGTCAACGCCGTGGCGCCGGGCTTTATTGAGACAGACATGACAGCGTCTTTAAGCGAAGAAGTCCGGGCGGGTTATGTGGCGGCAGTTCCCTTAAAACGCATGGGGGTTGCGCAGGATGTGGCTGACGCTGTGGCTTTTCTGGCTTCAGACAAGGCCGCGTATATTACAGGGCAGATTCTCGCCGTGAACGGCGGCTTATACTGCTGAACACAGCGGATCATCGCAATATGGCAAAATCAATACTTAGTTCTGGAGGACAGCATGTCGGAAATTAAAGCGAAAGTTGTTAAAATTATTGTGGAGCAGTTGGGCGTGAGCATTGATGAAGTCAAGCCGGATGCCTCCTTTGTCGAAGATCTCGGCGCGGACTCTCTGGATCTGACGGAACTGATCATGGCTATGGAAGAAGAATTCGACATTGAAATAGGCGATGACGACGCGCAGAAGATTCTCAAGGTGCAGGATGCCGTCAGCTATATAGAAAACAAGAAAAAGTAGCACATGCCCCGGCGGCGATCGGCCGCTGCCGGCTTGCAGTAACGGGCGCATAAAATATGCGTGTTTTATGCGCGTTGTGAGTTTGTTCGTGCTGACAAGGAGCCCGCATGACCCGACCACGCGTCGTGATCACTGGTGTTGCCGGCATCACGCCCCTCGCCAACGACATTGAAAACACTTGGAAAAAACTGATTGCAGGCGAGTCCGGCATCGCGCCGATCACCCTGTTTGACGCCTCGGCCTATGATTCGCGCATTGCCGGCGAAGTCAAGAATTTCGCGCCGGAGACATTCATGCCGCCGAAGCAGGTTCGGCGCATGGATCGTTTTACACAGTTTGCCGTGGCGTCGGCCAAAATGCTTTTAGAGGACGCCGGCTTTGCCGTCACGCCGGATAACGCCTTTGACACAGCCGTGATATTGGGTATTGGTCTCGGCGGGCTGCACACCATTGAGACTTGGCACGCAAAACTCCTGGAGTCCGGGCCGGGTAAAGTTTCACCTTTTATGATACCCATGCTCATTTCCAATATGGGGCCGGGCCAGGTGTCCATTTTTACCGGCGCCAAGGGGCCGAACATCGTCACAACAACCGCCTGCGCTTCAGGCATTCACGCTGTGGGTACAGCCTATAGCGAAATTTTGCTCGGTCGCGTCACGGCCGCCATTACCGGCGGAGTGGAGGCTACCGTCACACCGCTCGGTGTGGCCGGCTTTACGGCGTTGAAGGCGCTTTCCAGCCGCTGCAACGACGATCCGGGCAGAGCGTCACGCCCGTTTGACGCTGCGCGGGATGGATTTGTGATCAGCGAGGGCGCGGGACTGGTGCTTGTGGAATCTCTGGAAAAGGCGCGGGAGCGCGGCGCGAAAATTTACGCCGAAGTGATCGGTTACGGCGCATCCGGCGACGCCTGGCACATGACTGCCCCGCGCGAGGATGGCGAAGGCATGGCCAGAGCCATGCAGAACGCTCTGCGCGAAGCGGGCCTTGCGCCGTCGGCGATCACGCATATCAACGCGCACGCAACATCTACACAACTCAATGATGTGACGGAAACAAAGGCCATCAAGCTTGTTTTCGAAGAACACGCGAAAAAAATCAAAATATCGGCCACAAAATCCATGACAGGGCACCTTTTGGGTGCCGCGGGGGGCATTGAGTCCGTCTTTACGGCGCTTGCCCTGCATGAAGAAGTCCTGCCGGGCACCATTAATCTGGAACACCCTGACCCGCAGTGCGATCTTGACTATCTGCCTGACGGCTCGCAGAATATTGCCTGTGAATACGCCATGTGCAATTCCTTCGGTTTTGGCGGCACCAATGCGAGTCTGATTTTCAAAAAATGGGACGCTTGATCCCGTTTTACACTGAGCGTCACAGCACAGTATAAAAATTATATGCTTTAGCGCCGTTTTACCGCTGCACTAAAACATATATAAAACAGTTAAATCCAAACACAGCCAAGGATTACATTTCATGAATGAAATTCTGCTTCAGGATCCTGAGATCGCCAGGACGATAGTGCTTGAGTCTGATCGGCAGGTGAGCAAACTTGAGCTGATCGCCTCTGAAAACTTTGTTTCGCCGGCCACGCGTGAAGCCCAGGGCAGCGTGCTGACGCACAAGTACGCCGAAGGTTACCCGGGCAAACGCTATTACGGCGGTTGCGAATATGTGGATATGACTGAAAACCTTGCCGTGGAGAGGGCCAAAAAGCTTTTTCGTTGCGAATACGCGAACGTACAGCCACATTCCGGCTCGCAGGCCAATATGGCCGCCTATTTTGCTTGTCTGATGCCAGGAGACACTATTCTCGGCATGAATCTTTCGCACGGCGGACATTTGACGCACGGCAGCCAGGTCAATTTTTCCGGTCGCCTTTTTAAGGTTGTTTTTTACGGCGTGCGGCGCGAGACAGGCCGCATTGACTACGACGAAATGGAAGCGCTTGCCGAAGCCCACAAACCCGCCGCTATCATGGCAGGAGCGAGCGCCTATCCACGCCGGATCAATTTTGCCCGTTTCAGGGCCGTCGCCGACAAAGTCGGGGCAAAGCTGCTGGCGGACATGGCGCACATTGCGGGGCTGGTGGCTGCCGGCCTGCACGAAAGCCCCATTCCCTACGCGCACATCACCACCACAACCACGCACAAAACCTTGCGCGGGCCGCGCGGAGGTATGCTTCTCGCCGGCGCGGAAACAGGCAAAACGATCGACAGTCAGATTTTTCCCGGCATCCAGGGGGGGCCGCTCATGCACGTTATCGCGGCCAAGGCCGTGGCCTTCGGCGAAGCCCTGCGTCCGGCCTTCGCCGTTTATCAGCGGCAGGTCGTCAAAAATGCCGCCGTGCTGGCGCAATATCTGACTGAAGCCGGCTATGAGCTTGTTTCTGGAGGCACGGACAACCATCTGATGCTGATGGATTTGACCAGGCAGGGCATTACCGGCAAAGACGCGGAACAAACGCTGGATCAGGCCGGCATTACCGTCAATAAAAACACAGTGCCCTTTGAAATGCGTTCGCCTTTTGTGACGTCGGGCATTCGTCTTGGCACGGCGGCGTTGACCACGCGCGGCATGAAGGAAGAAGATATGCGCATTGTGGGCGGTTTTATCGTGGATGCGCTTGCAAAGCGCAACAGCGCGGCGGATATTGCACAACTGCGCAAACAGGTGGAGGAATTCGCCCGCGCGTTTCCTCTGTTCATCTGGTAAGCCGCGAGAACCATAGTGCAGCGACTGCCATGGCCGGAATATTTTATGAATATCAGCTACCTTGTAAGCGAGCGATCCACATGCACGCGCCGCAGGGTGGGGGCTGCGGCCGTCAAGGCCAAGCGCATTCTGGCGACAGGCTATAATGGGGCCCCATCGGGGGGGCCGCACTGCCTTGATGTGGGATGTCTGCGTGAGGAGATGGGCATCCCTTCCGGGCAGCGTCATGAAATCTGCCGCGGTTTGCACGCAGAACAGAATGTGATTATCCAGGCGGCAATACACGGCATCAGCATTCAGGGCGCAGAACTGTACTGCACGACGCACCCCTGTGTGCTGTGCAGCAAAATGCTGATCAACTGCGGCATCAGCCGTATATGGTATACGGAAAATTATCCTGACGGGCTCGCGGCGGCCATGCTCAAGGAGGCCGGAGTGACTGTGCGGCAGTTTAATTTTACGCCGCCGGTCATGGGTGCGGAACAACGTGTCTGAGCAGGACTATGCGCCCTTTATGCGCGAAGCCCTTGCGCTGGCGCAAGGGGGACGTTTTACCGCCTGCCCCAACCCCACTGTGGGCGCTGTGCTGGTGCGCGACGGCCGTATTGTGGCCGGGGGCTTTCACCGCGCCGCGGGGGAAGACCATGCCGAAGTGGCCTGCCTGAAAAATGCGGCGAAGGGCAGCCGGGAGACTGTCGGAGCCACACTTGTGGTCACGCTGGAACCCTGCAAGCATTGCGGAAAAACGCCGCCGTGCACAGACGCCATATTGGCGGCCGGCATAGCAAGGGTGGTTGTAGGTCTGGCGGATCCGAACCCTCTGGCCGGCGGCGGCGGCGTGCGCCTGCGCGAGGCCGGCGTGGAAGTCATTGAAGGTGTTCTGGAACAGGAATGCCGTGATCTTGTCGCGGATTTTCTGGTCTGGCAGAAGACGAACAGGCCGTATGTAATTCTTAAAATGGCCGCCACGCTGGACGGTCGCATTGCCGCGCGCAACGGTCAATCCCGCTGGATCGGCTCCGCTGCTTCACGCCGGAAGGTGCAGCAATGGCGCGCGGGCGTCGGCCATTGCGGCGGGGGTATTCTTGTGGGCGGCGGTACATTCAGGGCGGACAACCCCCGGCTCACTGTGCGGGACGCATCCGTCGCTGGGCGTCAGCCTCTTGCCTGCGTTGTCACGTCGTGTCTGCCGCAGGCTGACGACACGGCATTTTTGCTGGCGGAGCGGCCATTGCAGACAATTTTTTTTACGTCTCCCGCAGCGGCCGGTTCTGTTGAAGCAGAACGGCTTCGCCGCAGGGGGGTGCGCGTGCTGGACTATGGGCATGGACCACACGGCGGGGCGAATTTTGCTGCGCTTATGAGAACCCTGCGGCGGGAGACGGGCAGCCCGTATGTGCTTTGTGAAGGAGGGGGACGGCTCGCCCTGTCTCTTCTGGAGGCGGATATGGTGGACGAATTTCGCCTGCATCTCGCGCCCTCCATTTTGGGAGACAATAAAGCTTTTCCCCTATTTACAGGTCGCGCCCCTCTGGGCATGGACGAAGCGCTGCGCATGCGGGTGAGTGAAACAAGCCTTTGCGGCGGGGACGTGCATCTTGTGTTGCGGCCTGTATAATTGACTGTTTGCCAACTGGACGGATCAGAGATGTTTTCAGGCATTGTGCAGGGCTTGGGCGAGATTGCCGCGCTTGACAAAAAAGGCGGGGAGTGCCGTCTGACGTTGCATCCGCTTTTTGCCCTGTTGGATATTACGGACGGGGAGTCCATTGCCGTCAACGGGGCTTGCCTCTCGGTGGAGACGCACAATAGGGATTCTTTCACGGCCTACGCCTCTGCGGAAACACTTTCGCGCACAGTTCTTGGCGGGCTTGCGCACGGCAGTCAGGTAAACCTTGAACGTGCTCTCGCGCTGGGCGAACGTTTGGGCGGGCATCTGGTCAGCGGGCACATTGACTGCCTTGCCACAGTGACGGAACTGCGTCCGGCCGGACAGTCGCTTGTGTGCCGTCTGACTTTTCCGGAGGAGTTCGCCGTGGAGGTCATATCCAAGGGTTCCGTGGCTCTGGACGGCGTCAGCCTGACGGTCAACACCTGCGGAAAAAATTTTTTGGAGGCCAACGTCATTCCCGACACCCGCAGGCGCACGGCGATTCGGTACTGGCGGCCGGGGACGCGCGTCAATATGGAAACAGATATGATAGGCAAGTATGTGCGGCGCTTGCTTGAAGCGCGCAACGCCCCTGCTGCGCCCAGCGGCGGTCTGAGCCGTAACTTCCTGCTGGAAAACGGATTTCTTTAGAGAACGGCGCGTTTGAGATTGCCGCTTGCCGCCGCCGCGTCAACGGCTTGCGGACAGGGCGGGGCAGCGTCTCTCCAGAACAACATTTGCTTCAAAGTCAGCGTCAGCAGATGGTTCCCACATGTGCGAACGCGCGCAACGTAATCTTTACAAGGTATTCAACGCCTTGTGAGCGCTCTTGATGTGGGCTACACTTGAGTTGATTGGATCGAACTACATTCTGCAGGAGTTTTCAAAATTATGAGCACTGTCACAACCATTGCCGGACGTCTGAACGCCGTCGGCCTGAAAGTGGCCGTCGTCGCCACACGTTTTAACGACTTTATTGTGGACCGTCTTGTGAGCGGCGCGCTGGATTATCTGGAACGTCACGGAATTGATCCGGCGGGACTCACGCTGGTGCGTGCGCCCGGCGCTTTTGAGTTGCCTCTGATATGCCAAAAGCTGGCCGCCTCAAAAAAATATGACGGCATTCTGGCGCTCGGTGCGGTGATACGCGGCGGCACTCCGCATTTTGATTATGTTTGCGCGGAGGCGACAAAGGGCATTGCGCAGATCATGCTGGCTTTCGGCACTCCAGTGGGTTTTGGTCTTCTTACCTGCGACACTATTGAGCAGGCTATTGAACGCGCCGGCGCCAAAGCCGGCAATAAGGGTGTTGAAGCCGCATCCGCCATGCTGGAGACCATACGCGTGATGGAACAGCTGTAGGTTATGAGCAGGGGCAAAAAGCGCCGGGCGGAGCGCGAGCTGGCCTTTCAGGTGCTTTATGGTCTTTCCTTCACCCCGGCGAACAGCCGGGAAGAAATGCGTCTGGCCTTTTTGCTCTCGCCGCACAACGCCGGCAGCGGGACAGGGCAGGATGTTTCGAGTTATGCCTTCACGCTGGTGGAAGGGGTCTGGAGCACAAGCGCAAAGCTTGACGCCGCTATTGCCCGGTATGCGCACAACTGGCGCGTGGCCCGTATGGGCCGCGTTGAGCTGACTCTGTTGCGTCTTGCTGTGTATGAGCTGTTTTTTCGGCAGGATGTGCCGCCCAAGGTGGCCATCAACGAGGCTTTGGAATTAAGCCGCCAGTTTGGCGGTGAGCAGGCGAAAAGCTTTATCAACGGCATTCTGGACGCAGCCGCAAAAGCGGCGGAAAGCGGAGAAGCAGGTGACGCAGGAACAATACAGCCCGCAGAGAGTTGAAGCAAAATGGCAGGCCCGCTGGCGGTCTCAAAAGACTTTTGACGTCGGCAGCAGGGGCGATGGGCCCAAGTATTATGTGCTGGAAATGTTTCCCTATCCTTCCGGCAACATCCACATGGGGCATGTGCGCAATTATTCCATCGGCGATGTTGTGGCGCGCTGCAAGCGAATGCATGGGTTTAACGTGCTGCACCCCATGGGATGGGACGCTTTCGGCCTGCCTGCGGAGAACGCGGCCATACAGCGCCGCACCCATCCCGCAAAATGGACATACTCCAATATAGCCAACATGCGCGCCCAACTGCAACGTCTCGGATATTCCTATGACTGGTCGCGTGAAATCGCCACATGTCGGCCGGAATACTACCGTTTTGAGCAGGTATTTTTTTTGCGTCTGCTTGAAAAAGGGCTTGTATACCGTAAAAAGGCCCCGCAGAACTGGTGCCCTTCCTGTCACACAGTGCTGGCGAACGAGCAGGTGGTAGACGGCCTGTGCTGGCGTTGCGACAGCCGCGTGGAGCAGAAGGATCTGACGCAATGGTTTCTCAGGATAACCGCATACGGCGATGAGCTTTTGAACGACCTTGCCCTGCTTGAAGGCGGCTGGCCCGACCGTGTGATAACCATGCAGCGGAACTGGATAGGCAAATCCACCGGAGCATCCGTCACTTTCGGCCTTGAAAAGAGTATCGCGGACGTAAGCGGCATAGAGGTGTTTACCACAAGGCCGGACACGCTTTTCGGTGTGACGTTTATGACACTGGCGCCGGAACATCCCCTGGTGGAAGACATTATCGCGGGTTATGACAAAGCAGGTGAAGTGCGCGCCTTTGTGGAACGTGTACGCGCAATGGACCGTTTGGAGCGTCAGACCGATACTCTTAAAAAAGAAGGTGTTTTTACAGGAGCTTATGTCGTCCATCCCTTCAGCGGCATGCGCGTGCCCTTGTGGCTCGGCAATTTTGTGCTGGCAGATTACGGTACCGGCGCGGTCATGGGCGTACCGGCGCACGATCAGCGTGATTTTGATTTTGCGCGTCAATATGGCCTGCCTGTTCGGGTGGTCATCTGCCCTGAAGGGAAAAGTCTCGACCCGGACGACATGGACGCGGCGTTCACGGGCGATGGCCGTATGGTCAATTCCGGGCATTTTGACGGCATGGGCAATGTGCCGGGAAAACAGGCCGTGGCCGAAGCCCTGGAAAAAGCGGGCAGGGGCAAGGCGGCCATACAGTTTCGTCTGCGTGACTGGAACATTTCGCGCCAGCGGTACTGGGGCGCTCCCATCCCCGTGGTGTATTGCGAAAAATGCGGTATGGTTCCAGAGAAAGAGGAAAATCTGCCGGTCATTCTACCGCTGGACGTCAAAACGCGCGACGACGGCCGTTCACCCTTGCCTGAAACCGCTTCTTTTGTGAATTGCTTCTGCCCGTGTTGCGGCGAACCCGCCCGACGTGAAACCGACACGATGGACACATTTGTGGAATCCTCCTGGTATTTTGCCAGGTATACCGACGCGCGCAGAACCGACGCGCCCTTCAGTGCAGATGCTCTCAAGTACTGGCTGCCGGTGGATCAGTACATAGGCGGCGTGGAGCACGCCATCCTGCATTTGCTCTATGCCCGTTTTTTTACCAAGGTCTTGCGTGATCTGGGTTTTTTTCCTCTGGACATTGCGGAGCCCTTCGCACATCTGCTCACGCAGGGCATGGTGCTGAAAGATGGATGCAAGATGTCGAAATCCAGGGGCAATGTGGTTGACCCAACGGCAATGATGGACAAATACGGCGCGGACACCGTGCGTCTGTTTTGTCTGTTTGCAGCCCCGCCGGAACGGGATTTTGACTGGTCGGATTCTGGAATAGAAGGAGCTTCCCGATTTTTGGGCCGCGTGTGGCGGCTGTTTTTTGAAGAAAAGGACAGACTGCTGCCTCTCAAGGCGTGCGGGGCGGCCTCCGCTGACGCGTGCAGCGTCGATGCCCGCGAACTGCGGCGCAAAGAGCACCTCTCTGTGAAAAAAACAGGGGAGGATATGGCCCGCTTTCAGTTCAACACGGCTATTGCCGCTGTTATGGAGCTTGTCAACGCCATGTATCTTGCGCGTGAAAAACTTTGGCACAGTGAGACTGAACGGCGTGTGTTTTCGTCCGCCATGGCTACGGCACTGACACTGCTTTTTCCTGTTGCTCCCCATATCTGTGAAGAATTGTGGGAACGCCTCGGGCATGCGCGGCCGCTTGCGGACGAGCCCTGGCCGCAGTGGGATCCCGCGGCAACGGCCCGTGACATGCTGACTGTGGCATTGCAGGTCAACGGCAAGCTGCGCGGCACTGTTGAAACGCCGGCAGACGTGGACAGGGCCGCTCTTGAGTCTGCCGCCCTCAATGATCCGGCTGTGCTGCGTCATACGGCAGGAATGACCGTGCGCCGGGTTGTGGTGGTGCCTGGAAAGCTGGTCAATATTGTGGCTTCCCAAGCATAGTTTCAAGGCGCAACGACGCGCGTGTCGCGGACACATAACAGACAGTATGCAACATGAATAAATCGGGGTGCGTCATGTCTTCAGTCGTGTCTGGACAAAGGCCCGGTTTTTGCTTTCTGGTCTGTCCAGACTCCTTGTTGCTCCGCAGACGGCTTGATGAGCAATTTGCGGCTTTTTTCCCCGTGGACGGGCAATGGGAACGCCATGTTCACTGGGGCGACGAGGAACCGCCAAAATCCTTTTGGGAGCAACTCACCATGCAGGGGCTGTTCGGCAAGGCCCGCGCGGTCATTGTCCGTCAGGCCAATCAGTGGCCCGCCGCCGTCTGGAAACAGCTTTCGCAGGCTTTGGCCCGTCCTTCGCCGCAATGTTTGTCTTTTTTTTGTCTTGAGGTGGCATGGGAAAAGGGCAAACCAAAAATTCCCGCTTTCCTCTCCAAATTTCGCTGTTTTGTCTTTGCCGACAAACAGGGCTGGGTTTGGCGTCAGAATGGTCTGAATGAGCGCGGCATAAAGCGTTATGTCCAGTTGCGGGCCAGTGCGTTAGGCCTGGAGTTTGAGCAGGATGCGCTCGAACAGTTCTGCGCCTCTGTGCTGCCGGACGCGTCTGCCGTTGAAAATGAGCTGCAAAAATTTGTTCTGCTGCGTTCTGCCGCCAAAGCGGTCGATGACGCTGGGCGTATTACTTCGGCCATGACAGCGTTGTGCGCTTCAAGTCCGGAGTGCAATATTTTTGCCTGCCTGCGTCATATTGAAGCTGGCAATCTGCCCGCCATGCTGCGGGAAGTGGCGCGAAGCCGCGACAGCGAGGGGCTGCTGTTCCCCCTGCTCTCTTTGCTCGCGCGCGATATGCGCCAGCTCTGGCGTGTCAAGGCCGGTGAACAGGTGCGGTTTTTCCCTTTTGAGGCCGAATTCAAGCAGCGTCTGGCGAGCCGTATTGATTTTGCGCGGCTTTCTGAATGCATGGCGCTGATTATGGAAGCGGAGTTGCAGGTGAAAAGCGGCTGTCTTGAGCCAAAGCAGAGCCTTGATTTTTTGACGACGGAATTGACGTGTCTTTTTAAGGAACTGTCGGGACAGGAAGAAAAGCCGGCGTCTGCAAAGAATGTGTGAAAATGACCACCGTGTCTTGCAGCGCATTCAGTCGCCTTTCCGCAAGCGCATCCTGGGGCTTGCCGGGCGGACAGGGGAGCGCATTACCGGCATGCACTTGCCGTTTTCAGGCGACGGTATGATCAAAAAAGGAAAAGAAATGACGCAGACAGGGTATCGTTGCGGCCGTGTGGCCATCATGGGACCGCCCAATGCGGGCAAGTCCACACTGCTCAACGCGTTTTTGGGGAAGAAGGTGACCATTGTCACGCCAAGGGCTCAGACCACGCGCAATCAGATTGTGGGCATCCTGACAAATCCCGCGGCGCAGATTATTTTTATGGACACGCCCGGTCTGACGCAGATGCGTGGCCGCCTTTCCAAAACGATGATTCAGGCCGTCTGGCAGAGTCTTGGGCAGGCGGACGTTATCATGCCTGTGCTTGATGCCCACCTGTATATATGCCGCCCGGAATTTTTCGAGAGGGACCTCGCGCCGGCGGCAGACGCTCTTGCCGGTGATAAGCGTCCCATAATCGCCGTAGCGAACAAGATAGATATGTTCGGCAACAAAAGCCGCATGCTGCCCCTGCTCACCCGTTTGCAGGAGATATGGCCGGCGGCGGAAATTTTTCCTGCTTCGGCCCTTTGCAAGGATGGTCTGCAGGGACTTGTGCGTCTTGTCGAGAGCAGACTGCCTGAAGGCGAGGCGCAGTACCCGGCAGATCAGCTCTCCATATCGCCTTTGCGTTTCATGGCAGCCGAAATTATCCGTGAAAAACTTTTTATGCGTCTGCGCGAAGAAGTGCCCTACGGCGTCGCCGTGGAGGTGGAGAACTGGGAAGAGAATGAAGAGCAGGGCCGGACGATCATCCACGCTGTCATATATGTGGCCCGCCCCATGCACAAGGCCATGGTCATAGGACGGGGCGGCGGCGGCATCAAAGAGATCGGCAGCGAGGCGCGCCGTGAGATGATTGAACTTATCGGGGGCAAGGTGCATTTGGAACTCTGGGTCAAGGTGCGGGAAAACTGGGCGGAAGACCCGATTTTTTTGCACAATATGGGCTTTGCGTGAGCCGTCCCGGAATTGTTGTTATTTAATTGTTCACAGTGGACGTTGTTATGCGTGACGGTGATCTGCTCGGGCGGTATGAGCGCGTGCTGGAGCGTCTTGACGCAGCTTGTGCGGCTGCAGGACGCCGTCGGGAGGAAGTGACCCTTGTCGCTGTGTCGAAACTGCAGCCGGCATCGGCGGTGGCGGTTCTGGCCGCCGCCGGGCAGAAAGACTTCGGCGAAAATTATATGCAGGAAGCCCTGCAAAAACGGGAAGACATAGCCACACTGGCGGACAGCGCGACAACGGAAAACATCCGCTGGCATTTTACAGGTCATCTGCAGAGCCGCAAAACCGCGTCGGCTGCGGGCGTTTTTGCATTGCTGCACACGCTGGATTCGTGCAGGCTCGCCTGTGCCTTGGAACATCGGCTTGCGCCGTGTGGGGAGCGTCAGGCCGTGCTTGTACAGGTCAATCTGGCGGCGGAGCCGCAGAAATCAGGGATTATGACTGAAGGTTTGCCTGCTCTGGTCGATTATATTATGGAATATTGTCCGCTTCTGGAACTGCGTGGCCTTATGTGTCTGCCGCCTGTTTTTGACGCGGGCGAGGCTGCGCGTCCGTATTTCGCGCGCCTGTACGCCTTGCGTGAAGACTTGCGCGCAAGGCTCTCTCTGCCCTTGCCGGAGCTTTCCATGGGCATGAGCGGGGATTTTGCTGCGGCAGTGGCGGAAGGAGCGAGCCTTGTGCGTATAGGAACGGATATTTTCGGGCCACGTTTGGCATAGAGTGTAGAGTGTACGTATTGCTTTTGTGGAATTGCAAAGCATAATAAAAAAGGATCAGGTCTAGCTGAGAGGGAATCGTCGGAGCATTTTAACACCATCTTAAAGAGAGAAGCTTGAGGACGAATTTGCATGGTTAGAGAAGCTCGGGAAGGGCACCTTAAACGGGGGCTGAAAAATCGCCACATTCAACTCATCGCTTTGGGCGGTGCTGTAGGCACTG
>JAISKZ010000017.1 GCA_031260725.1 Desulfovibrio sp.
ATCTCAGGAAGGTTTTCATCCGTAGCTCCTTGAAGTGTAACGGGGCGCGTCGCCCCTCCAGTGTTCAGGCACTATACGCGCACTTGCCCTCCAGCGCAATATGAAAGCGCCGCGGGACTAGGGCAGAGGCATCTAAATTTTTAGAGCTTTCAGCAAAAACGTGTCATTGAATGCGACCTTGATCGCTTGGCTTTTTTATACTTGATTTACCAGAAAGGTACTTGATGTAGTTAGGCATAAAATTTTTTTTCCGCAACACGTCTGATTTATAATATAAAATTAATTATCGCCCTGATTTTTCCCGCCAATAAATCGTAAGACATCTTCCCATTTCCTGTTGATTCGTTTATCATGGATCAATTGCCGTAGGTCTTGTCTTGCCCTGGTCCTGACAATGCGAGGAGATCATAGGCAAGGCATACTGCGGACAGACGTTCGCGGATGAAACGGAACGACTGAAAAACAAGCATACGCATGCCGGATCAGTTGCGGCGGCAGGCCGTTAGGCCCGTCACTTCAGATTCCGGCAAACCCATGATGCAGCGGCATCTTGACTTATGGGAGAAAACACATATGACCACTCTTTTTTACCTTCTGGGCTATCTGGCGGTAGCTGGCTTCTTTGGCCTTGTCTTTATAAAAGTCAGGTCTTACCTGACGGCCAGCCCACTGCACGTGCGCTGGGAAATCTACCCCATTCCCCACGAAGGCGCAAAAACTTCCTACGGCGGCAGCTTTATGGAAGAGAAGGACTGGTGGTCCAAAGCCCGACATGTCTCGCACCTAGGCGACATCAAGGCACTGGGCACAGAGGTGCTTTGTCTGCACGCCACATTTAAACACAACCTTAAGCTCTGGTTTCGCACCTACCCGTTCCATTTCGGCATGTACATGCTCATGGGCGGCACAATCATTGTACTGTTTTCAGCCCTTGCCCAGGTATTCGGCCTTTCTCCGGACTGCGCCTTCATGCTTTTTGTCAACAATGTGATCAACGCCGTTGTTTTGGTGGGGTGTCTTTGCATTATCGGCGGCGGCATTGCTCTGATTTCGCGCCGTATGAACGATGAAGGCCTGAAAAAATACACCACGCCCGAACACTATTTCAATCTACTGGTCTTTGTGATTTTTGCCGTTTTCGGCCTGCTGGCCTGGATTGCCGCCCCTTCATTTTTTGAACTGGCGCGCACGTTCATCCACAATCTGATAACCTGCAATTTTGTGCCGCAAACCAGTACCGCCTTTGCTCTGCACATGCTGATTGGATTTTTCCTGCTTGTCTGGATTCCCATGACGAACATGGGGCATCTGTTCATGAAATACTTCACCTATCATGATATCCGCTGGAGCGACGAACCCACGACATACAACGAAAAAACAAAACAGATTATCCCCGACGCGCTCCAGAAATATTCCGTCACATGGTCGGCCAGCCATATTACAAACGGCGGGTGTGCAAAAACATGGCTTGAAGTTGCCTCCTCCAATCCCACTGACCCCAAGAACGAAGCCTAGAGAGAGTTGCTGACATGAGAGAAAATCTGCAATTGACCGATATTTCCACCGCCGAAGGGCAGATGGTGGACATTAATTTGAAAAACATTCCTGATCTGGCGTTGAACATGGCGAAAATGCCGTGGAGACCTTTCACGGACGAACAAAAAGAAAACACCGCCTGTATTCTTGACGAAGTCTGTGTGCTGAACATCCCAAAACCAAAAAACCGTCTGGAAGAGCAAGAACTCGTCAATAAATTTCTTAGCGGCATGCGCAAGCTCTTTACCACAGAAAACAACTGGGCTTTCCGTCCGCTGCTTGAAACCAGCATGGACTACTGCGCCCAATGCAACTCCTGTTCCGCCGCCTGTCATCTGTATGAAATGTCCGGCGAACATGAAATGTACCGTCCCAACTTCCGCTCGGAAATTTTTCGGCGCATCTATAAACAGTATGTCAAAAAAGAATCCTTCGCCAAATGGCGTTACGGCGATATGGGGCTCAACTGGAAAACAGTGGTTCGCCTTGGTGAGCTGGCATACCGATGTAATCTTTGCCGGCGTTGTGTGCAGACCTGCCCCATCGGCGTCGACAACGGCTTGCTGGCCCGGGAAATCCGCAAGATATTCAGCCAGGAGCTGGGCATCCACCCCCGCGAACTGCACGAAAAAGGCACCATGAACCAGATGAAGGTTGGCTCCTCCACCGGCATGACGCCTGATGTGGTGCAGGAGAACGTGGAATTTATTGACGAGGACTATGCGGAAATCACCGGCATCGGCATCACAACGCCCTTTGACGTGCAAGGCGCCGATATTATGCTGCTGCACAATGCAGGCGAAATCATGGCCTGGCCGGAAAACGTCGCCGCATTCTCGCTGATTTTCCAGGAGGCCGGCCTTTCCTGGACGCTCTCCAGCAAGGCCATCGCCTACGACGGCGTGAACTATGGCGTTTTTTACGACGACACGCAGACAGCGCGTATCGCATTGCAGCATATGCTGGCGGCGAAGGAACTTGGGGTCAAAAAAATCGTCATCGGCGAATGCGGCCACGCCCACAAGGCCCTGACCGTCATCGCCGACCGCCTTATCCCCTTTGAATATCAGGTGCCGCGCGAGAGCTGCTATGTGACCCTGCGCGACATTGTCATGACTGGGCGCATCAAACTTGATCCGGCGCGCAACGACTTCCCTGTGACGCTGCATGACCCCTGTAACATCGTCCGCCTGATGGGCATTGTCGAGCCGCAACGCGAAATCGTACGAAAAATTGCGCCCCTGTTCCGCGAAATGCCCTGTAACGGCGTTAACAACTACTGCTGCGGCGGCGGCTCCGGCTTTGCCATTATGTCCCGCAACAATATTGAAGAATGGCGCGGCAACATTACCGGACGCAAAAAGATGTGGCAGATCGGCGAGGCATTTAAAGACTGCCTTGGCCCGGAAACCAAAAAATACATCTGCGCTCCCTGCTCCAACTGCAAAGGCCAGATACGTGAAATTCTGGAACACAATAATTTGTACGCAAAAAACAGCTTTGCTTACGGCGGCCTTGTGGAACTGATCGTCAACGCCATGGTGAACGCCAACCCCAGCTTCATCAAGTGGGAAGGCGAAGAAGAATAATTCCGGGCAAAACGGCAGCATCTGCAAACCCGCTTTTAACAGGCGTGGTAATCTCATCAATCTAAAAAAAGGGGGCGTTTCGCGCCCTTTTTTACGCTGTTCCAGAAAGATATGCGCGACACAACCCAGGGCAATCAAATGAATTTCCAGACAATACTCCGGCATATGAGGGAAACCCTGGAGGGATATATGCCTGAGCGCTTATGGCATACAAAAGCTGCTGAGCAGGGATATTCTGTCGCTCAAGACTATGATAAGGCATTCCTCCCGACAAAAAAATTTACGCCATGCCGAAGGGAACAGCGCATCCTTGCTCGGCACATGGCAGGCTGTGTATTGCTACGAGTTCGACGCACCGCGGTCACGTAACTATCACGTCAAAATTATTGGGTATGGAGGATAATCCATGAGCAAGAATATTGTTATCCTTTCCGGTTCGCCGCGCAAAGGCGGAAATACCGACAGGCTGGTGGACGCATTTGTTTCCGGCGCAAAAGCAGCAGGCAAGGAAATTGCTCTATTCCGTGTGGCCGATCTGAAAATCGGCGGATGCCGAGGCTGTTGCCATTGTTTCAAGGCACAGGGCGTCTGTATCCAAAAGGACGATATGCCGCCAATACTTGACGCGCTCCGCAAAGCGGATGCTCTGGTTTTCGCCTCGCCGGTTTACTATTTTGGCGTTACCGCCCAACTCAAGCTCACCGTAGACCGTTTCTTTGCTCTCCTCAAGGAAGGGATGCCAGTTCAATGCGCCGCCCTGCTGATGACCTGCGGCGCCGATACAGACGAGGCAGCAGCAGCTTCCGTCGGCATGTTTCGGCAAATTTGCGGTTACCAGAAATGGGAAGATGCAGGGTTCGTCATTGCGCCGCGTTTGCACAATCCCGGTGAAATTGAGGGACGTCCGGAATTGGAACAGGCGAAAAGTCTTGGCGGCAGCATATAGACTGAATAAAAATGACCGTCAGCCCTCTCTTTCCGTTCCCTCCCGGCTGCATACAGGCAACACGACAGCAGGAACATCCAGGGGACAGCCTCTTGAAAAACTGAAGTATATCCTGGATACTGCGCACAGAGGCATTGTGGTGCTGGACACGAGCCTTAAGGAGTCTCTCACGTTTTATCGCAGCAAGGTTGAAGAAAGCGTGATCTGCTTGCGCCTGTCGCTCTGGCGGCCGCATACAACTCGCTCGGCAAGGGCTTTGCTCTCAATGGATTTCTTTAACGGAAAGATGCGTCGTAATCTGGAATTATATCGTCATCACGCGGAATCATTTCGTAAAAAGAAGCCGTTGACTCGTAGTGGTATGCAAAAGAATAGTAACAAGGGAGAATGTCATGTCTGAAACAATGCGCATTGGATGGATCGGCACCGGTGTTATGGGTTCTTCCATGGCCGGGCATCTCTTGAAGGTGGGCTGGCCGCTGACTGTGTATACCCGCTCCAGGGCAAAAGCGGAGCTGCTGCTTGCCAAGGGCGCGAAATGGGCTGAAAGCCCGCGCGCGCTGGCGGCCTGCTCGGATGTTGTTTTTTCTATTGTGGGCTACCCCAAAGATGTTGAAGAGGTGCTCATCGGTGAGCAGGGGGCGGTGCACGGCCTTGCCAAAGGCGGCATTGTCTGCGATATGACGACTTCCAGTCCCGTGCTCGCTGAACGTATTGCGGAAGTGGCTGCGGCAAAAGGCTGTGCGGCGCTGGACGCGCCTGTGACCGGCGGTGATGTGGGCGCGCGTGACGCCAAGCTTTCCATTTTTGTGGGTGGGGACAAAGCGGCCTTTGAGCGGCTTGAATCCTGCTTCGCCAAAATGGGACAGAGTGTGCTGCACTGCGGCCCAGCGGGTTACGGCCAACGGGGAAAGCTCGCCAATCAGATTGCTATAGCCGGTGTTATGTTCAGCGTTTGCGAGTCAATGCTTTTTGCCCAGAAGGCCGGTCTGGATGTGGCCAAATGGATGGAACTGGTCATTCCCGGTTCGGCAGGGAGCCTTGCCATGGGCAATCTTGGTCGCCGTGCCTTGAAAGGTGATTACGCGCCAGGCTTTTTTATTGATCATTTCATTAAGGATTTGGGCCTTTGCCTCGAAGAATGCCGCCGCATGCGGATTGTTTTGCCAGGTCTTGCCGCCGCAGAACAGGTTTACCGCGTCATGCAGGCTCAGGGGCAGGGCAAGTTGGGCACGCAGGCTTTGGTATTGGGTTTGGCCGCGCTCGCTGGAAAGGAGTGGCATGCGCTTGACTGAGTGGGTTCAATATCGCCTTTTGATGTCTCCCTGTATCTTCACCCATACGCGAGGACTGACGCTGAACAGAAAATTCTTGACAGCCGCATCCACGCCGGATATTCATTAAAATTACGTCGGGATGTGGCGCAGTCTGGTAGCGTACTTGAATGGGGTTCAAGGGGT
>JAISKZ010000016.1 GCA_031260725.1 Desulfovibrio sp.
CGGCGGTGGACGGCTCCAATCAGGAAAGCGGCGGTTCCGTTATTGAGCAGGCTGAGGCGGAATATATGATTCGGGCAGGAGGATATCTGCAGCATGTTGATGATTTTAAAAAAATTGTATTAAAAACATCAGAAGGCGGCACGCCTGTCTATCTTGAGGATGTGGCGACCACACGGCTTGGCCCGGAAATGCGTCGGGGCATAGCGGAACTGGACGGCGAAGGGGAAGTCGCGGGTGGCATTGTGATCATGCGCTCCGCAAAAAACGCGCGCAAGGTGATCGGGGATGTGAAGAACGCGCTGGAGAGGCTGAAGCGCAGTCTGCCGGAAGGCGTGGAAATCATCACGACATACGACCGCAGCGGTCTTATAGAACGGGCCGTGGCACACCTCACTTCAAACCTGCGGGAAGAATTCATCATTGTGGCAATTGTCTGCGCCCTGTTTCTCCTGCATCTGCGCTCGGCCATGGTGGCTGTTCTCTCTCTGCCTCTGGCCCTCTTCATCTCCTTTATCATCATGTATTATCAGGGCGTCAGCGCCAACATCATGTCCCTGGGCGGCATTGCCATTGCCGTGGGCGCAATGGTGGACGCTTCGGTGGTTATGGTTGAAAACACGCACCGAAAGCTGGAGCAATGGGAAAAGAATTCTCCCGGCGCTTCACTGACGGACGAGCAGCGGTGGACAATCATAACGGAAGCAGCGGTGGAGCTGGGACCGGCCCTGTTTGTCAGCCTTTTAATCATCACGCTGTCCTTTATTCCCGTATTTGCGCTTGAAGGGCAGGAAGGGAGGCTTTTCAGACCTCTGGCCCTCACAAAATTATACGCTATGGGCGGGGCGGCGATTCTCTCCGTGACGGTCATACCTGTCCTGACCGGCCTGTGGGTGCGCGGCAAAATTCCGTCTGAAGAGAGCAACCCCATAAGCCGCTTTCTCATAGCCATATATCATCCGGCCATCTCCATTGTGCTGCGCCGGCCAAAAACCACGCTGGCAGTCGCGCTGCTGGCGCTCTTGTCCGCTCTCTGGCCTCTCTCACGGCTCGGCGGAGAATTTTTGCCCCGCATGGACGAGGGGGACATTCTCTACATGCCCTCCACCCTGCCGGGCATAGCCGTAGGAGAGGTGGCCGCCATCCTCCAGACAACAGACAAACTCATCATGACGGTGCCGGAAGTGGCCGGCGTATTCGGCAAAGCGGGACGGGCTGAGACGGCCACAGACCCTGCCGCCATGGAAATGCTGGAGACAAGCATTCGGCTGAAACCGGAAAAGGAATGGCGTAAAGGCATGACGCCGGAGAAGATTATTGATGAGCTTGACGCCGCGGTGCGTCTGCCCGGCGTTGCCAATTTGTGGGTGCCGCCCATACGCAACCGTATTGACATGACTTCCACCGGGGTCAAGAGTCCCATAGCGGTCAAGGTCTCCGGCGCGGATATGGCCAAAATCGCAGAAGCGGCCGTCGCTGTCCAGAATGTCGCCAAAACCGTTCCAGGCGTCGTCTCCGCCCTGGCCGAGGATCTGACCGGCGGCAGGTATGTGAACATTGAGGTCAGGCGCGAACATGCCGCTCGTTACGGCATGAACGTGGCGGATGTGCATCTTTTCGTCTCTTCAGCTGTGGGTGGTGAAAATATCGGAGAGACTGTGGAGGGCATCGCGCGGTATCCCATTAACCTGCGGTACCCGCAGTCATACCGTGACAGTGTGGCCGCGCTGCGCGCTATGCCCATATTGACGCCTACGGGGCGGCAGGCGGCATTGGGCGATGTGACCGACATCAAAATGATTCCCGGTCCGACCATGCTGAAAAGCGAACAGGGGCGTCTGACAAGCTGGGTGTACATTGATTCCAGGGGACGCGACATGCTTTCCGTGGTGCGCGATCTTGACAGGGCCATACGCGAGCAGGCGACATTGCCGGCCGGCATAAGCTGCTCCTTCACCGGCCAGTATGAAATGATGGAACGGGCCAACGCGCGCCTTGCGCTCATGGTTCCGGCCGCGCTGCTGATTATTTTTATGCTGCTCTATCTGGAATTCAGAAGCGTGAAGGAATCGCTGGTCATCATGCTGTGTCTGCCCTTTTCGCTGGTAGGGGGCATATGGTTCATGTATATGCAGAACTACGCCATGTCCGTGGCTTCCGGCGTCGGCTTCATCGCACTTGCCGGTCTGGCGGCGGAGTTCGGTGTGGTCATGCTTGTTTATCTCAAACATGCCGTACAGGACGCACCGGGGCTGCATTCTCCCGACACGGCGACAATACAGGAGATTGACATGGCCATTCACCACGGAGCCGTGCTGCGGGTAAGACCGAAGGCCATGACGGTCATCACCACGGTTGCCGGCCTGCTGCCCATTTTCTGGAGCACCGGCACGGGTTACGAAATCATGACGCGCATCGCGGCGCCCATGTTCGGCGGCATGATAAGCGCCTCCATGCTTTCCATGTTTATTCTGCCCGCCGCGTATAAACTCATGCTGACCTCCTCCCTGTTGCGCGGGCGTTGTGTCTGACAATGGCTACCAACAAAATAATTTTAAATAGCCGAAACGCGTTCGAAATCTTATGGACATGTTGCCGTTTTTTCTTTATAGTTATAAAAATATGCCGTATTTCAGCCTATGTCCGTAAAGCCGACAGCCCATGCTGTCAGGGAGGAAGCCACCATGCGGGAGATAACGTCCAAGGCCATTACAAAAGCGGTTGCCGAACTGGCAATCAAGGCAAACTGTATTTTACCTGATGATGTTTATGGCTGTTTTAAAAAAGCGCTGGAAGCCGAACCCTCTTCAGTGGGGAAAGACGTGCTCGGCCAGCTTATGGAAAACGCCGATATCGCGCGCAAAGAAACCATGCCTATCTGCCAGGATACCGGTCTTGCCGTTGTCTTTGTCGAGCTCGGGCAAGAGGTGCACATCAGCGGCGGCGACTTTGAAGCGGCAATCCATGAAGGCGTGCGCCGGGGCTATGTTGACGGTTACTTGCGTAAATCCGCCGTTGCCGAGCCTCTTTTTGAACGCAAAAACACTAAAGACAACACCCCTGCTATTATCCACATCCGTATTGTACCAGGCGACGCCCTGCGTCTGCGTCTCGCCCCCAAGGGGGCAGGCTCGGAAAACAAGGGAGTGCTGAAAATGCTTGTCCCCGCGGACGGCATTGAGGGGATGAAGAAAGTCGTTATCGAGGCCGTCAAGGCGGCAGGGCCTAACTCCTGTCCCCCCATGGTCGTCGGCGTCGGCATAGGCGGCAACATGGAAATAGCCTGCCTTTGTGCCAAACGGGCCTGTGCGCGGGACATCGAATCAAAAAACTCTGATCCCCGCTATGCGGCCCTCGAAGAAGAGTTGCTCGGTCTTGTCAACAAAACAGGAATAGGCCCAGCGGGCCTTGGCGGCAAAACAACGGCCATCAAGGTCAATGTGGAATGGTATCCTACCCACATCGCCTGTCTGCCTGTCGCCGTCAACATCAACTGCAATGCCGCCCGTCATGCGGAAGTCATTTTGTAAGGAGGGCTCCATGTCACAACCAAAACGAATCACTGCTCCTTTCGACGACGCCACCGCCCGATCCCTGCGCGCTGGCGACAGCGTGCTTGTGACCGGCACCATTATTGCCGCTCGAGACGCCGCACACAAACGACTTGTTGAAACTCTGCAACGCGGTGAAAAGCTGCCGGTGGACCTGAAAGGCGCCGTTGTCTACTACGTCGGCCCCACGCCCGCCAAACCGGGGCAACCCATCGGATCCGCCGGGCCGACGACATCGGGACGCATGGACGCCTACACCCCAACTCTCTTGGGGCAGGGGCTCAAGGGCATGATAGGCAAAGGATATCGCAAGCCGGAAGTCGTTGAAGCCATGAAAAAATACGGGGTGCCCTATCTTGCCGCCGTGGGCGGCGTGGGAGCGCTCATTGCCCGCTCTATCAAAAAATATACCGTGCTCGCGTATGAAGAACTGGGACCGGAAGCCGTCGCTGCAATGGAAGTTGTTGATTTTCCAGCTATTGTTGTCATTGATTCCAAAGGGAATGATTATTATACGCAGGGGCAGGCCCCGTATCAGGAGATATAGCCTGTAAACAACGTTATCATAACCGGGAGTGCCTATGAACAACAAAATGAAAGCTATTCTGCCTATTGCTGTCGCGGTGATTATATGGCTGTTGCCGGTGCCGGACGGCCTCACGGTAAACGCCATGCGCTATCTGGGCATATTTCTGGGCGTGATTCTCGCTCTGATTCTGGAACCATTGCCAAACTCGGCCGTCGGCCTCATCGGCTGCACCCTGGCCGGCGCCTTGCGTCTTGTTCCCGGGCCGGACGGCAAAGTGGCCACGCTCGGCCAATCCTTGAACTTCACGCTGTCTGGTTTTGTCGACAGCACAGTATGGCTCATTTTCGTTGCCTACATGTTCGCCATGGGCTATGAAAAGACAGGTCTCGGCAAACGCATTGCCCTGCTTCTCATGAAAAAGCTCGGCGGCAAGGCCCTCGGGCTGGGCTTCGCCACAGCCCTCGCGGATTTGGTTCTGGCGCCTTTTATCCCTTCCAACACCGCGCGCAGCGCCGGCTCTGTCTATCCTGTTGTCAAAAACATTCCGCCCATGTACGGCTCCTTCCCGGAAAACGAACCGCGTAAAATCGGCGCCTATCTCATGTGGATTTGTATTGCCACCACTTCCGTCACATCTTCCATGTTTTTCACAGGGCTCGCCCCGAACCTGCTGGCACTGTCGCTTATCGGCAAGACGCCGGGCGTGGACGCCGTCGCCGTGTCCATATCCTGGATGGACTGGTTCTGGTGCATGCTGCCCGCGGGCGTTATCCTGTTCATATTGGTTCCGCTTCTCACCTATATTATTTATCCGCCGACCCAAAAGACCTTTGCCGAAACTCCCAAATGGGCCGCTGGCGAACTGGGAAAGATCGGCCCCATCACGCGCCAGGAAATTATGATGGGCATAATGGCCTTCATTGCGCTGGTGCTGTGGATTTTCGGAAACAAGCTTCTCAACGCCACCATGGTTGCCTTGGTGGTGCTCTGCCTGATGGTTATTTTTGACGTCATCAACTGGAGCGATGTTATTTCCAACAAGAGCGCCTGGAACACCCTCACTTGGTTTGCCACACTGGTGGCCATGGCATCCGGTCTTGAGAAAGTCGGCTTCCTCAAGTGGCTGGGAGCGCTCTTTGCAAACTATCTTGCCGGATCAAGTCCCTTTGTCGTTCTTTTCGGACTTATGGCACTCTTTTATTTCTCCCACTATTTCTTTGCCAGCCTCACGGCGCACACAACAGCGCTTATGCCCGTGCTGCTGGCCACCGGCGCGGCCGTACCGGGCGTGGACATCCGCCTTCTTGGCATGATGCTTGCCGGATGCCTCGGCATTATGGGAATACTCACGCCTTACGGCACCGGCCCGAGCCCGGTATATTACAACACCGGCTACATTGAGAAAAGAACCTTCTGGATTTTCGGCTCTGTCTACGGTTTCATCTTTTTTGCCGTGTACGCCGTGTTTGCCATGTTCTGGTTCCCGAAAATACTGTGATGCGTTTTGCCTATGATAACATTGCTCCTGCATAGAACGCGGAGTCGTTTCCAGCCGCATGCGGCTGGAAACTTGCCCGCATGTCAAGGCGTCCCTTGAGAGTAAAGTGAAAAACAATGCAATATGAACTGGCTTACGGCACATCCAGGTTGTCTTTCACCCTGCCCGACAATATCAAGCCGGCAATCATCAAGCCTTGCAGCAAAAAAGGGCTGGCAGACCCTCTCGGCGAAACGCGGCGCGTGTTGAGGGAGCCTGTCGGTACGTGCGCCCTGCTGGACATGCTGCGCGCAAAAAAACCTCAAACCGTGATTGTTGTAGTGAACGACATCACCCGCCCAACGCCGTATGATGTTCTTTTTCCGCCTTTGCTGGAGATTTTCGCCGAGGCTGGTATCAAGGATGAGCAGGTTACATTGCTCATCGCCACCGGCATCCACGCGCCGCATACCGACGCACAGAATCTTGAGGTCTATGGCGAGGAAATCACGCGCCGTTTTAAAATAATCAATCATGACGGTTGCGACGAAGCCAACCTTGTCAAACTGGGCGTTTTTAAATCAGGCTATGAGTTCATTGTAAACCGCATGGCCGTTGAGGCCGATTTTCTCATCACCCTGGGCGTAGTCATGCCCCACTATTTTGCCGGATATTCCGGCGGTCGCAAATCTATTCTGCCGGGGCTCGTCGCCAAGGGCACGGTGGAAAAAAACCATGCGCGCATGGTGGAAATCATGGACGCCCTGCCCCCCATAGACCAAAACCCGGTGAGCAACGAGATGATTGAGGCGGCCCAACAGGTGGGGGTGGATTTTATCCTGAACGTGGTCACGAACGAAGACAAGGAAGTCGTCTTTGTCGCGGCGGGCGAGGTCCATGCGGCTTGGCGCAAGGCTGTTGATGTTTCCGCTTCCATGTATGAAGCTCCTTTTGACAGGCAGGTGGATATAGCCGTCACCTGCGCCAGCGGGCGCCCGCGCGACATCAACGCGTATCAGGCCCAGAAGGCGCTGGATCACGCCGACCGCATCACCCGCACAGGCGGGGCCATTATCCTCGCAGCTGAATGCCCGGACGGCTTTGGAGAAGGCGTTTTTGAAGAATGGATTCGCCGTCGCTGGGAACCGGCGAAAGTCATGCGGGCAATCAAGGCCGACTTTGTCTTGGGCGGGCACAAGGCTTATGGCTTTGCCAAGGTAGCCAATAAAAAGGAAGTGTATCTGGTGTCTTCGCTGACTGCGGATGAAAGCTCGTTTATATGGGCAAAAAAAACCGCTGACGTGCAGGCGGCAGTGGATGCCGTTCTTGCAAAGTATGGTATGGACGCGTCGTGGGCTTATCTGCCTGACGGTTCGCTGGCCCTGCCGGTAGAGCGGTGAAGCAAATAAAAAGGAGGACAATATTGGCCCAACCTCTTTTGTTGCAGTCTGATTTCTCAACCTTTTCTTTCCGGAGGTTTTGAGAGTGCAAACTATTACTGTCGATATAGCTATTGTGGGCGCCGGCGGCGCCGGCATACGCGCCGCCATTGAGGTGGCAAAGAATAATCCCGACTTCACTGTTGCGCTGATTTCAAAAGTCTATCCAATGCGCAGTCATACAGTTGCGGCGGAAGGAGGATCGGCGGCCGTCAGGCAGGAAACCGATTCCCTGGAACTGCATTTCAATGACACGGTTTCAGGCGGTGACTGGCTTTGCGATCAGGATGTGGTGGAATACTTTGTCCAGCAGTGTCCGCACGAGATGATTCAACTGGAGCAGTGGGGATGCCCCTGGAGCCGCAAACCGGACGGCAGTATCAACGTGCGCAATTTCGGCGGCATGAAAGTGGCCCGTACCTGGTTCGCGGCGGACAAAACCGGTTTTCACATTCTGCACACCCTGTTTCAGACTTCCCTGAAATATCCGCAGATACGCCGTCTGGACGAGCACTTTGTGCTGGATATTCTGGTGGACGACGGCCGCGTCGCCGGCGTTGTCGTGCTCAATATGCTTGAAGGAGAACTTGTGCAGGTGCGCGCCGGCGCTGTGGTGTTCGCCACCGGCGGGGCGGGGCGGGTCTACAGATACAACACAAACGCGAGTGTCGTCACCGGTGAGGGCATGGGCATTGCCTATCGCCACGGCGTCGCCCTGCGCGATATGGAATTTGTGCAGTACCACCCCACGGGCTTGCCCGGTTCCGGCATTCTGATTACTGAGGCAAGCCGCGGTGAAGGCGGCGTGCTGCTGAACAAGGACGGCTACCGCTATCTGCAGGATTACGGCCTTGGGCCGGAGACGCCGCTCGGGCAGCCGAAACCCAAGTTCATGGAACTCGGCCCCCGCGATAAGGTCTCTCAGGCATTCTGGCATGAATGGCGCGCCGGCCGCATGGAGCATTCCCCGCAGGGCGATTACTCTCTATTGGACATCCGCCATCTGGGCAAAGAAAAAATTCTGGAACGCCTGCCCATGATTCGTGAACTGGCTATTGAATATATGGGCATAGACCCCATCGACGCCCCTATCCCGGTGCGTCCGACGGCGCACTACACTATGGGCGGCATAGCGACCGACCAGCAATGTGAATCTTCCATCAAAGGATTGTTCGCCGCGGGCGAATGCTCTTCGGTGGGCATGCACGGCGCCAACCGCCTCGGTTCCAATTCGCTGGCAGAGATACTGGTTTTCGGCGCGCTTGCAGGGCAGGGCGCCGCAATGCGTTCCAAAGAAGGCGTGAAGAGCAATGCCGCCGCTTTGGACGCGCAGGCAAAGGATGTGGAGAAGAGCTTCACTGGCCTGCTGCGGCAGAAAGGCAAAGAAAAATGGTCCGTTATCCGCGACGAAATGGGTCTTGCCATGGAAGACGGCTGCGGCATTTACCGCTCTGAAGAACTTATGCAAAAAACCATCAACAAGCTCGCCGAGTTGCAGGACCGCATCAAAAAAGTGGGCATTGTTGATTCGAGCATCGTGTTCAACACGGACGTGCTGAATCTGATTGAAATAGGTTACGGTCTGGATGTGGCCGAGGGCATGGCCCATTCCGCCATGCAGCGCAAGGAATCACGCGGTGCTCATCAGCGTCTGGACGAAAGCTGCAAGGCGCGCGACGACGAAAATTTCCTCAAACATTCGCTCGCTTATTACAAAAAGGGTTCTGCGCCGCGCATTGAATACGGCCCTGTCAACATCACCAAGCTGCCGCCGGCCAAGCGCGTGTACGGCGCGGAAGGCGCTTCTCAGGACAAGCAAAACAAGGAGAAGGGCAATGGCTGATGCGAAAAAAATGCTGCTCAAGATTCTGCGTTACGATCCGGAACACGACAGCGCGCCTCATTTTGTTCCCTATGGAGTGCCGTGGGATGATCAAACGTCGTTTCTGGACGGTCTGCAATATCTCAAGGATAACGTCTGCCCTGATTTGTCTTTTCGCAGCTCCTGCCGCATGGCCATATGCGGCTCGTGCGGCGTGATGATCAACGGCGTGCCCAAGCTGGCCTGCAAGACTTTCTTGAGGCACTACCCCGACGGCGCGAATGTCGAGCCTTTGGCCAACTTTCCGGTGGAACGTGATCTGGTTGTCGATCTCACGCATTTTCTGGAATATATACAGGCGCTCAAGCCGTATGTCATCGGCAACAGCCGTCAGCCGAAAGACGGCCCCAACATGCAGACTCCGGAAGAAATGTCCCGCTACCATCAGTTTGCCCTGTGCATCAACTGCGGGCTGTGCTATGCCGCCTGTCCGCAATTCGGGCTTAACCCCGCTTTCTACGGGCCGGGCGCCATTACACTCGGGCACCGTTACAATCTCGACAGCCGGGACCACGGACAAGCCGACCGTATGCGGAATATAAACAGCGAAAATGGGGTCTGGGGCTGCACGCTTGTGGGCTATTGTTCCGAGGTCTGCCCCAAGCATGTCGATCCGGCTGCGGCACTGCAGCAGTGCAAGGTTGCGGGCGCTCTGGATTTTGCGAGTTCTGTCCTCCACTGCAAGAAAAACAAGGAGGCATGTCATGTCGACTAAGCGCAAACCCTATATACGAGAAATGGATTGCTGCTGGTGGAAAAAAAATCCCTTCTATCGCTTTTACATGCTGCGCGAAGGGACTTGTGTGTTCAGCATATGGATAAGCCTGCTCCTGCTTCTTTTCTTGTTCGCGCCGGCTTCCTTCACTACAGTGATCAAGAATCCGATTATCTGTCTGTTGAATCTGGCAGCCCTGCTGGCGTCCCTTCTGCACAGCAAGACATGGTTTGAGCTGACCCCCAAGGCGCTCAACCTGCCGGCAGACAGACTGGATTTTCTGGTGAAAGGTCTGCAAACAGCAACCATAGCCTTCAGCGTTCTCGTTCTGGCGCTGTCGCTGCTCTAGGCGGAGGAACCCACATGCACGACGACATCAAACGAAGCAATGAACCTATCTTCTGGGCCCTGTTCGGCGCAGGGGGAACATTCGGCGCTGTCTGCGCGCCTGCGCTTATTCTGTCTCTGCTTATCCTCTACCCCTATCTCGGCGAGGGAGCGGAGCCTGGTGTCTTTTACCGTTTTCTCGACACGTTCATCGGTCGTCTTTTTCTGGCTGTCTTTGTCGCGTTGACGGCATGGAGCGGCCTGCATCGTCTCGTGCACACCCTGCACGATCTCAAGGTGCACTGGTCGAAGTTGCCTCTGGTCTGCTACGGGGCGGCGCTGCTTATAACCGTGCTCGCTCTGTACGGCGCTTTCGCATGCCCCTAGAGCAGGCGCCTTTGACAATATTCTTTATGTGGGACGTTCAGCGTCCCGCATAAAGAATAAAAATTAAAGCAGTCAGCTCTTAAAATAATGTTGAATTGAAACGACGCTGTCCCACACGACAAGCCCCATAAAAAACGCCGACATGGACGGACTGGCTTATACTGCCCTCGGCCCTTCCCCACAGCATAGCATCCACAGACAAAAAACAGCTTTTCTACTCTGAATATCTGTGCCATAATAGCTGTTGCCATGCCATCCTCAACGTAAGGAGCCATGCATGCAAGGCCGCAGCCGTTCCATTCATCTCTCAGTGTATATCCATAAAGACCCCGCCGCCATGGCTGAACGCGCCGCCCATATACTGGCCGCGGCCTGTGAGGAGGCCGTGGCTGAACGCGGCGTATTCAAAATCGCTCTGTCCGGCGGGCAAACTCCCATCCCCCTGTTCAGGCTGCTTGTCACAAACGACTGGGTTGACCATCTGCCCTGGGGTAAAATAACCTTTTTCTGGGTAGACGAACGCTGTGTGGGGCCGGAACACCCTGAAAGCAACTACGGTCTGGCGCGACGCGAACTTTTAACCCATGTGCCTGCCACACATTTTTTCCGGATGCGCGGCGATGAAGATCCGGTTCAGGCAGCCGCCAGATACGAAGAGCAAATCCACAGTGACTTCAATCTGGCGCCGCGGGAACTGCCGCGTTTTGACTTCATGCTGCTGGGTATGGGCGATGACGGGCACACCGGCTCCATCTTTCCCAAGTCTCCGGCTCTGGCCGAAAAAAAACGCCTCGTCATTGACCAGTATGTCCCTGAACGCAAGGCAGACCGCCTGACGCTGACTCTGCCCGTCATCAACAACGCCCGCTGCTGCATGTTTCTTGTCAATGGCAGGGACAAACACAGCGTGCTGTCAAAGGCGCTCGACCTGCTGGCCGAACCCGCACTGCCGGCCCAGATGGTGCGGCCTGTTGTGGGAGATCTGATCTGGATTGTGGACGAGGCCGCAGCGACAGGTCAATAATCCTAATCTCAGCGACGCGCCTCCTGTTGTCGGACACTGCCTTGACGCGAAGCGCAATGGCCTTGCCCTGAACGGCGGGGGGGTGCGCGCCTTGCCGGAATTACCCCGTTATTGCGTAGTTCACAGAAAAATTTTCGCGGCGCGGGCCCGCCCGCATAATGGGCTGACGCCGCGCCGCGCATGGTGACGTTGGCGGGTAGCCCCTAGAACTCAAATCCCACGCGAAGGCTACCACCAATACCTTCACGTTGACCAGTATAACCCTGCACGCCAAGATCAATAATCCACGGATACTTGTCAGAAGGTTTCATAATCAAACCAACCTCACCAATACCTGTGTCGCCTTTGAGAGACGATTTCTTGATCTCTAATCCATACACAGATGCTTTTGAATCGCCTGCGAACTCATGTTCATAGGCTGCACCAATATAAGGACTCACGTAGTCATTAAGAGCATACGTGAAGCGAGCTCCACCACGCGCACGTTGAGAATCAACCGTGTCGAACTTCACTTTTTCACCAGTGGAAATACGGGTGTTGTTTTCATCCTGGTGTAACCAGAAGTACTTGCCATACACATCAAG
>JAISKZ010000042.1 GCA_031260725.1 Desulfovibrio sp.
CATGGATAGGACGTCTAATTTTTTTGCGCATGCGGGAGCTTGGCCTTGTCCCCGGGGATTCTTCCGGGCAGAGCCACGCCGCGCTGGATCTGCTTACCGCCCAGGAAGACACGAAAATCCGAGGCCGATAGTGCACGAAAGCCAGCCTCTGTCCGCTGAACTTCGGGAAGATGCGCCCGAATGCCGACGTGCTTCTCTGCTGCACATTGTAATCCAACTCCTAAATCTGCCTGATCAGAGCAATCCCATTCCGAATAATTCGCATCAATGAGTCATAGAGAAGTAAGTTTATCGAAAAAAGCTGTACTTGTTTGTGCATCAAAATTTTCCAGTGTACACAGCAAGGAAAGTGAGATAGATTGATCGTACTTTTCTATCCATTCCGGGGCGTATGTAAATTGCACCCGTCCTCGCCGTTGTGGGGTCAGGTAGCCGACAGTTTCTTGAGCCCACTGGACGATCATCTTGGACACAGATCAATCCTCTTCACGCAAATCAACAAGCCGTGTGCCCAAATCCAGAACGCGGATAAGCAACAAAACTTTACCTAATTGCGCTGTTTTTTTGCCATTTTCAACATTACTTATAAACTTCTCACTTGTATTGGTCTGCATGGCCAAGTCCCGTTGGGTAAGCCCCCTCATTTTGCGGACACGCTTGATGATCACTCCCAACTCTTCCATTCCAAAGAAATTTATGGGAAACTGTATGGTGTGTTTGTCCATCTTGTTACCTTGTGCAATGTTTTTTACCTAACGGTCATTTTTTGACAAAGTGCCCTATTTTTACCGAACGGTCAAGCAATGGGAATAACGCTTATCGTTCCCTTTAAGGGAAAATTCTCTCAGCTTGGCATGACTCTTTGCTTTTATTCAAATTTTTCAGCAAAAAAATCGCTTTCGGCAGAACGCGGGGCTCAACCAAAAGCGACCTGTGTGTTGTATAGCTACGGCAATCAGCGAAGGCCGGCAATATTCAGACGCATTATCGCTCTTTGCAGGGCGGCTTCAGCCCGCGTGGCTTCCACCGCCTCGTCACGGGCGGCCAGACGTCTTTCAGCACGATCCCTGGCGGCCTGCGCCCGTGCCGCGTCAATGTCAGAAGCCTGTTCCGCCGATTCCGCAAGCACTGTCATCACGTTATTGTTCACGTCGGCAAATCCGCCGGAAATGAAGACCTTTTCATCCTTGCCGTTGACCCGGTAGCTCATGCTGCCGATCTTCAAGGCCGAAAGCAGGGAAACGTGCTGCGGCAGCACCCCGAATTCACCTTCCACGCCGGGGCAGACCACCATTTCCGCTTCGGCGCTGACCACAGTTTTATCCGGAGTGACCACTTCCAGTTGCAACGTGCCCATACTGACTCCTTGCCCATGCGGCGGCTGGTTTGCTAGTTCACTTCCTTCAGCTTGCGCTGCTCATATTTTGCCACGGCCTGCCCGATATCGCCAAGCATGTAGAAGTCCCCTTCAGCCATGTGGTCATACGCGCCGTCCAGAATGCCCTTGAATCCCTTGATGGTGTCTTCCAGCTTTACATACTGGCCGGGAGTGCCGGTAAAGGTTTCGGCCACATGGAAAGGCTGGGAAAGAAAGCGCTGAATACGGCGCGCGCGCGCCACAGTGAGCTTGTCTTCGTCTGAAAGTTCATCCATACCAAGAATAGCGATAATATCCTGTAATTCTTTATATTTTTGTAAAACCATCTGCACCTGGCGCGCAACGGTGTAATGTTCGTCACCAACGACGCGCGGGTCAAGAATACGCGAGGTGGAGTCCAGCGGATCCACAGCCGGGTAGATGCCCAACTCCGCAATCTGGCGTGAGAGAACGAGTGTTCCGTCCAAATGCGAAAATGTCGTGGCCGGGGCAGGGTCTGTCAGATCGTCAGCGGGCACATACACGGCCTGCACCGACGTGATGGACCCCTGACTCGTCGATGTGATGCGCTCCTGCAACGCGCCCAGGTCTGTGCCCAATGTCGGCTGATAGCCAACTGCAGAGGGCATGCGGCCAAGCAGGGCGGAGACTTCCGAACCAGCCTGGGTGAAACGGAAAATATTATCAATAAACAGCAACACATCCTGGCGTTCTTCATCACGGAAGTACTCGGCGCAGGCCAGAGCCGTCAGAGCAACGCGCGCGCGCGCTCCCGGCGGTTCATTCATCTGGCCATAGACAAGAGTGGCCCGTTCAAGCACGCCGGCTTCCTTCAGCTCGCTGTAAAGGTCGTTGCCCTCGCGGGTGCGTTCGCCCACGCCAGCGAACACTGATGAACCACCGTGCTGTTTGGCGATGTTGTTGATCATTTCCATAAGGATAACTGTCTTGCCCACGCCGGCACCGCCGAAAAGGCCCATCTTGCCGCCCTTGGGGAAGGGCACAAGCAGATCCACCACCTTGATGCCGGTTTCCAGCAGTTCCACCTTGGTGTTCTGGTCTGTAAACTTGGGCGCAGGGCGGTGAATGGGGTAATATTTTTCCGCTCTGACAGGACCAAGCTCGTCAACAGGGCGGCCGATAACATTCAAAATGCGGCCCACAGAGGCTTTGCCCACAGGCACCATGATCGGGGCGCCTGTATCTTTCACTTCCATGCCGCGCACAAGCCCTTCTGTGGCGTCCATGGCAATGGTTCTGACAACGCTGTCGCCCAGATGTTGCGCCACTTCGCAGATCAGCTCAGGGGCGTCCGCGTTGTTCGGATTTTTGATCTCCAGCGCTGTGAGGATGTCCGGCAGATTGCCGTCGCTGAACTCAACGTCCACCACGGCGCCGATAACCTGAACGACTTTACCGATGTTTTTGCTCATGTTTGGCTCCTTAACCGTTCAGCGCTTCCGCGCCGCCGACGATATCAATGAGTTCGCTCGTGATGGAGGCCTGACGCGTCTTGTTATAAAGCAAGGTCAGCGCCGTGATCATCTCGTTACAGTTGCGCGTGGCGTTGTCCATTGCCGCCGTGCGGGCTGCGTGCTCGCTGGCCGATGTGTCGAGCAGACCGCGGTACACCTGCACCTTGACGTAACGAGGAAGCAGCTCGGCGAGCAGCTTTTCTTCCTTGGGTTCGTACAGATATTCGCAATGTGCCCCGCCGCTCTTCATCGGCTCTTCCTCTGCTTCCGGCGTTTTGAGTGGCAGAAGGCACAGGCACCGCGGCGGTTGCTGACCCATGGAAACAAACTCACCGTAAATCAGCCACACTTCATCATAAACCAGGGTTTCATAGCCGTGAATAACTTCCTGGGCGACAGAACTCGCCAGAGCAAAATCTATACTGCCCATACGATCGCCGTAAGAAGTCAACATGTCATAGCCACTTTTGCGCGCGGCGTCCCGGCCTTTGCGGCCCACACAGGCAAAGCTCACCGTCATGCCGACGTCTGTTTTTTCCTTCGCGAGTTTCAGGCCCTGACCGATGATATTGCCGTTAAAGCTGCCGCACAGGCCGCGATCAGAGGTGACCATAACTATGGCGCAATTTTTCTTTTCCTCGTGTTCGGCCAGCAAAGGGTGTGCACTGCCCTCCACCTTGCGCGACAGTTCAGCCAGCACCTGCCGGTATTTTGCCGCATAGGGCCGGAAGCGCTCAATACGGGACTGGGCGCCGCGCAACTTCGCCGAAGCCACCATATTCATGGCTTTGGTAATCTGCTTGGTCTTGCCGACCCCAACGATCTTCATTTTTACGTCTTTAAGTGAAGGCATGCTTGTCTCCCGTGTATCGGAACCTCAGGCCCGCCAGCCCTGCTTGAAAGCGGCGATGGCCTCGGCAAGCGCTTTCTCCACAGCCTCGTCAATGACTTTTTTTTCTTTGATGGCCTCCAGCACGTCTTTGTGCGTGTCACGCATAAACGCCAGCATCTCTGCCTCAAAGCGGCGAACCTGCTCCAAAGGCACATCATCCATATAGCCGCGAGTGGCAGTGTAGATAGACGCCACCTGCTCGTGCGCCGGCATGGGCTGGTACTGCGGCTGCTTGAGCAGTTCCACAAGACGGGCTCCGCGAGCCAGCTTGGACTTGGTCGCTTTGTCCAGATCCGAGCCGAACTGGGCAAAGGCGGCCAGTTCACGATATTGGGCAAGGTCCAGACGCATGGTGCCGGCCACCTGCTTCATGGCCTTGCTCTGGGCGGCGCCGCCGACGCGGGAGACGGAAAGACCCACGTTGATGGCCGGGCGTACGCCGGCGTTAAAGAGATTCGGTTCCAAATAGACCTGTCCGTCAGTAATGGAAATCACATTTGTCGGAATATACGCGGAAACGTCGCCGGCCTGCGTTTCAATAATGGGCAACGCCGTCAGTGATCCCGCGCCGAGACTGTCGCTTACCTTTGCCGCACGTTCAAGAAGACGCGAGTGCAGATAGAAAACGTCGCCGGGGAAGGCTTCACGGCCGGGCGGGCGGCGGAGTAAGAGCGACATCTGACGATACGCCACGGCCTGCTTGGAAAGATCGTCGTAAATGATCAGCGCGTGCTTGCCGCTGTTGCGGTAATATTCGGCCATGGTGCATCCGGTATAGGCCGAGATGTACTGCAGCGGCGCGGGATCAGAAGCCGTTGCCGAAATAATGGTGGTGTATTCCAGCGCTCCGTAACGACGCAGTATATCCGCAACCAGAGCCACAGAAGCTTTCTTTTGGCCAATGGCCACATAGAAGCAGTGAATGTCGGTTTCCTTCTGGGCCAGAATGGCGTCAATACACACTGCCGTTTTGCCCGTCTGACGGTCGCCGATAATGAGTTCACGCTGGCCGCGCCCGATGGGCGTCATTGCGTCAATGGCCTTGAGGCCGGTCGGCATCGGCTCGTGCACACTTTTGCGGGCGATGATGCCGGGCGCCTTGATTTCCACGGGGCGCACCTCTGTGGAATCAACAGGTCCAAGCCCGTCAATGGGCTCGCCCAGCGGATTCAACACACGGCCCATAACTTTGTCGCCCACGGGCACAGAGAAAATCTTACCGGTGCGCCGGACCGGATCTCCCTCTTTGATGCCCACATCCGAACCGAGCAGAGCAACGCCCACGTTGTCCTCTTCCAGGTTGAGCACCATGCCCATGACGCCGCCTGGAAATTCCAGCAGTTCCATAGACATGGCATTCTGTACGCCGTGCACGCGGGCGATGCCGTCACCGACGTAAAGCACGGTGCCGGTTTCGCTCATTTCCACGCGCTGCTCATAATTCCGGATTTGATCCTCAATAATTTTGCTAATCTCTTCCGCTTTGATCCGCATGTGCTATTCACCCCTCTTGAAAGTATCCCGCAGGATCCCTAACTGCGCGCGCAGACTTGCGTCCAGCACCCGATCTCCCATTTTGAACACCGCTCCTCCAAGAATATCCTTGTCCACGGCAAAGGTCAGCTCAATACAGACGCCGCTTTTCTTTTCAATGTCCGCCTTGATGGCGGCCCGCTTTTCAGCGGAAAGCGAAACAGCCGTGGTCAGCCTGCCGCGTATCACTCCCTTCGCAGCATCCAACAGCTTGCCGTAACAGGCCGCGATGTCGCGCAGACAAGCAAGCCTCTCCTTGTCGGCAAGCAAAAAGCAAAAATTGTGCATGACGCTGTCGGCTTCCAACCTGGCAAGCAGCTTGTCCAATACCGCTTTTTTTTCCTCTGTGCCGACAACCGGACTTTTAAACGTCATGGCAAGCGCCGGCGAAGCGGCCAGCATTTCCCCCAGCGCGGCCAGACATTCGCCGTGCCGCGTCAGGGCCTTGTCCCCATCCTTTTTGCCCAACGCGAAGATGGCGTTGGCGTATCTGCGCGCAACCACAGTGCCGGTCACTGGAGCACCACCTTGTTGAGGGATTTTGCGATAAGTTTTTCGTGCGCCGCCCCGTCAAGCTTTTCCGCCAAAACTTTTTGCGCGGCGGCCACTATTTCATCAGCTATGACGGCGCGCACTTCGGAAAGAACGACGCGCCCTTCATTTTCAGCAGTGTGTCCGGCCTGTTCAATAATCAGGGCGGCCTGACGCCGCGCTTCTTCAATAATGCCCTGCCTGAGAACCTCGGCCTGTGCGCGGCTCTCTGCCAATATGGCCTCACGTTCCCCGTTCAAACCGGCAATGCGCTTTTCTACCGCGGTCAAGTCTTCCGAGGCTTTGCGGCGGCGTTCTTCAAGGTTGTCCAGCGTTTCACGGATGCCCTGACGGCGTCCGCGGAAAAATTTTACCGCCGCCCCGCCCACAAAATGCCAGAGAATGCCTGCAAAAAGCACAAAATTGAGCACACGCCAGCCAAAATCGCCCCAACGGGGCGCGGTGTGCCCCCCCTCGGCAAACACATCTACCACTGTCATGACAATGACAGCCAAGGCCAGCGGCAAAATGCACCCTCTCTGCTTCCAGTTGCTCAAAGCCCACCCCCTTTGTATAATCGAAACGCATTGCCCTGCCCGCGACGCGCAACAGGCAGTCATCAGCCCTTCAGCAGACGATCGACAAGCTGCGCGGAAACAACTGCCGTGCGGGCGCGCAAATCTTTCAGCGTTGCCTCAGCCTCGGCATGCACCGTTCGGCGAGCCTTATCCAGAATGCCGCGAGCGCTCTGCTGCGCGGCGCCGACAATTTTCTGCTGCTCGGCCGCGCCGTCGGCGCGGCCTTCTTTGCGGGCAAGGCCGGCGGCCTGACGCGCGTGTGCCAGCTCTTCTTCATATGTGGAAAGACGTTGCACCGCCTCGGATTCAAAATTGTCGGCCTCGCCGGCCATGCCGTCAATGACGCCATTACGTTTTTTAATGATGTCCCGGATGGGACGAATCAGGAGGATATTGAGCAGAAAGACGGCGACAAAAAAGTTCACCAGCTGAAAAAGCAGGGTGATATTGAGATCAAGCATGCCGCATCCTCCCCAATAATAAGCGGTATGAAAGAGTTGACGCAGAAAAC
>JAISKZ010000046.1 GCA_031260725.1 Desulfovibrio sp.
AAATTCTGGTAGACCAAACAAGACACGAAACCAGAAATATTTGATACAGCACTGAACAGCTTGTACTTGAAACGAACTTGTGCTTCGGCGCAACAGACCGGCATTTGGCAAGCATTTCACCAAAAATGCCTTTGAAAAAGTCCACAGACCGAGAGTTATTGGCATCAGCAAAGATGGAGCGCTGCAGTCAAACTTAGCCGGACAGCATGGGCTTGGTCATGTTTCTTGCTTTTGCCCTCAACGTTAATGCCCTCAGATAGTGTTGACAGGCTCTAGTTGAGACATTGCTGCTCACTTGTTGCAAATATTTGTTGCGCGAGCTTGCGGTGCGGCGCGGGCATGGGCAGGGTTTCAATTGCTGCCGGATCGGCCCATTTCCAAGCGCAGGCTGCCGTCAGCAGAGGTGGGGGAGGCAAGCTGTCTGTCTGACAGGGGAGATTTTTGAGCTCTACTCCAAAACAGTGCATAGTGATTTTATATGTGGTGTAGCCGTGACGAATGATGCCATATTCCTGCGCCGTGTGTACCGCAAAGCCTGTTTCCTCCAGAAATTCTCGCACTACGGCGGTTTTTGCGTTTTCGCCTTCGTTGACTTTGCCGCCGGGGAATTCCCAAAGATTGCCCCAAACCCCGCCGAGGTCACGCTTTTGAACAAATATTCTGCCACGGTGCCGCAAAACGCCTGTTGCTACAACAAACGGTTTGACAGGTGTTTTTTTGCCGGGCACAGGACGTTTGTCTGCTACGCCTTCATAGTTGCTGATGCAATACACAGACACAGGGCAGCGGTCGCATCTGGGGATTCTGGCGCAAACAAGCGCTCCAAGTTCCATTATTGCCTGATTGTGTTCACGAGCTTTGCCCTCCGGCACGAGTTTCAGCGCTGTCTCACGAATATTCGAGGCAGCCGGCTCCTGTTTGACTGGAGTGTCAATGTTAAAGATGCGTGCCAGCACACGCTCCACATTGGCGTCCACGCAAGGCAGTTTTTCTCCAAAGGCAATGCTGGCTATAGCCCCTGCCGTGTACGGGCCTACGCCGGGCAAAGCTCGAATTGCAGCAAGATCAGAGGGAAAGTGCCCCTTGTGCTCTTGCACGATGTGGCGGGCAGCGGCAAGAATGTGACGCGCGCGGGAATAATAGCCCAAGCCCTCCCAAAGCCGCAGCACTTCATCTTCAGATGCCGCGGCAAGGCTCCTCACGTCGGGGAAACGCGTCATCCAGCGCTTGAAGTACTGAACGCCGCGTTCCATTTGTGTTTGCTGGAGCATGATTTCTGAAATCCAGACTTCGTAAGGGGTATAGCTGGCGCGCCAAGGCAATGGTCGTTTATGTTCGACAAACCAGTCAAGCAATCCCTTTTGCAGTTCTGACAAATGCGTTTGTGGGGGGAAATGTCTCCGGGCGGATGAGTTGCATTGTCGCCCCGTGAGAGGAAACTGCGAGAATTTATTTGTCTTTGACGGCTGCATGGGATACATAATAGACATCTCTTCATGTATTGTCATCCCGTCCATGCTTGGAATATCTTGTTTGGACTGTTGTGGAATTTCAGCATCGTGCGTATGCGAACAGCATGTTCAGCATTTGTAAGGAGCAGATATGGCGGATAATTTTACAGTGTTGCTTGAAACTTCATCAGGGGATGTTTTGCTGGAACTTTACCCGGACAAGACGCCGAAAACTGTTGCCAATTTTTTACAGTATGTTGATGAGGGTTTTTATAAAAATACCATTTTTCATCGCGTCATTCCTGGTTTTATGATTCAGGGCGGCGGTCTTTCAGCGCGTATGGAGGAGAAAGACACCGGAACCCCGGTGGAAAATGAAGCCGACAACAGGCTGTCCAACGAGCGTGGCGCCGTGGCCATGGCCCGCACTGCTGATCCACACAGCGCGACGACGCAGTTTTTTATCAATCTGGCGGACAACAGCTTTCTGGATCATAGCGCGCCAACGCCTGACGGGTGGGGGTATTGTGTCTTTGGCAAAGTTGTTGAAGGGATGGATGTTGTGGACAATATAGCGAAGGTGAAGACAAAAAATCAGGGAATACACGAAAACGTGCCTGTTGATATGGTATTAATAACCGGCGTTAGCCGTTTTGAGTAAAATAGCAGGAGTGCTTATGTCTCGTGAAACAGTTTTGGCGTCACAGGGGCCTTTTGATCGGGCGTACAGTTTATTGGCGGAATATATAGATATCTGTCCTGAGAATATATGGGCGGAGAAAAACGGCGGTTGGCTTGTCTGGCAGCAGATTGCGCATACGGTCATGGCAATGGATTTTTTTGTATGCGGTGAAAACGAGCAGTTTTTGCCCGCGCCCTGTGATGTTGACACGGCTATGCTGAAAGTACAGGGCGGCGCGGTGATCGGTAAATCAGCCATGAAAACCTATTCGGCTGAGGTGAAAGCCAAAGTTGACGTATGGTTTCAACAACTGACGGATGCAGACCTGCCTCTCCCCAATGTCGTATTGACAAAAAAAATTGGCCGTGCCCTTTCATATATTGCTGTAGTTGTTATGCTGGCCGCGCATACCAACTATCATTTGGGTTCGTGTGACGCGGCATTGCGGAATCACGATTTGCCCGGAGTTTTTTAAGATATTTGACAGCAGCTATTTTCGTGCTATTATTTCCACAGTCGCCATGGCGATTTGCAGTTCTTCATTTGTGGGGATAATCAGCACAGGTATTTTGCTGTCGGGGGTGGAGATGGCGCGTGCTTCGGCTTTGCGCGTGTTATTTTCCGCTTCGTCCAGTTTGACGCCTAAATACTCAAGCCCATAGCATACTTTTGCACGTGTGATGTTGTCATTTTCACCGATGCCGGCAGTAAAGACCATGGCGTCAACTTTGCCTTCCAGCAGAGCCACATATGCCCCAAGCGTTTTTTTAATGCTGCGCACGAGTATTTTAAGCGCCAGTTCCGCACGCGTGTTGCCTGCCGCAATCTGGCTGTGCACGTCGCGCATGTCTGTGTAGCCGCAAAGGCCAAGCAGACCGGATTTTTTGTTCATCAACATATCAGCTTCAGCGGGGGAAAGGCCCTTTTTTTCCATGACAAAGGGAACAATGGCGGGATCAACGCTCCCGCAACGCGTGCCCATAACAAGGCCTTCCAAGGGGGTCAGCCCCATACTGGTGTCAAAACATTTACCGTCTTTAACGCAAGTCATGGAGGAACCGTTGCCCAGATGCATGGTGACAGAACACAGTTCATTGAGCGGTTTGCCAAGATATTCAGCGGTCTTATAGGCAATATATTTGTGTGATGTGCCATGGAAGCCATAACGGCGAATTTTTAAATCTTCATACAATTGATACGGCAGGGCATACATAAAGGCTTCTTCGGGCATGCCCATGCCGAACTCCGTATCAAATACCGCCACGTTGGGAATGCCTGGGAAAAGTTTTTCCGCAACTTCAATACCCATGAGGTTTGCCGGGTTGTGCAGCGGCCCAAGCACGAAATGCTCACGGATGATCTTCTTGACGTGGGCATCAACCAGCACGGTATCCGTGATGGATTCGCCGCCGTGCAGCACACGGTGACCTATAGCCGCAATTTCGCTTTTATCTTTGACAACGCCGACTTTTGAATCCGTCAGCAGAGCTATGACTTCTTCCATGCCTTTGACATGCGTCGGGAAAGCGTGTTCACGTACAATTTTCTCTTTCCTGTCGCCTGAAAAATTTTTATGGGTAAGGCATCCTGTCGAGCCGCCGATGCGCTCAACAATACCTGAACAAAGCACGGTGTGCGTGTCCATTTCCAGCAGCTGGTATTTGCATGACGAGGAACCAGCGTTTATTACCAGCACTTTCATAGTCATAATCCTTGATGTGTTGATTGTGGATGATTAACAGCAAAACAGTCTGATATAATGCGGGCCTTATTTCTTCTGTTTTTCAGCTGCTGCTTGCACGGCTGTGATGGCCACCGTGTTGACAATATCGGCGACAGTGCATCCCCGTGAGAGATCATTAACAGGTTTGTTCAGTCCCTGCAGCACAGGGCCTATGGCCAGTGCTTGCGCAGCGCGCTGCACTGCTTTGTATGTGTTGTTGCCGGTGTTTAAATCCGGAAAAATGAACACCGTCGCCTGACCTGCAACCTGACTGCCGGGCAATTTTATTTTTGCGACAGTGGGGTCGATGGCGGCATCGTACTGCAACGGTCCTTCCAGTGCGAGATCAGGGGCCAAATCTTTGGCAATTTTTGTTGCTTCCACAACAATATCCACATCTGCCCCTTTGCCGGATGTGCCGGTGGAGTACGAGAGCATGGCGACGCGCGGTTCAATGCCGAAGACACTGGCTGTATGGGCTGAAGCTATGGCAATTTCAGCCAGCTGTTGTGCCGTGGGATTCGGGTTTACAGCACAGTCGCCGAAGACAAGAACGCGGTTTTTAAGACACATAAGAAATACGGATGACACCACTGAACAGCCGGGTTTTGTCTTGATGAACTCAAAAGAGGGACGGATAGTGTGGGCTGTCGTGTTGACTGCGCCTGAAACCATGCCGTCAGCGTTATTTTTTTTCACCATCATTGTGGCGTAATAGGTGGCGTCGACCATAACGTCGCGTGCCTGCTCAGGAGTGACGCCCTTGCTTTTGCGAAACTCGTAGTAGCTTTGTGCGTAGTCGTCGAAATCATGCGCTTTTACAGGATCAATCAAGGTGGCCTTGGTGATGTTCAGTCCCAGATCATTGGCTTTGTGAACAATTTTATCCGTATCACCCAAGAGGATAATGTCGGCCACTTCCCGGCGCAGCAATATATCTGTTGCACGCAGAATGCGTTCTTCAACGCCTTCGGCCAGAACAATGCGCATTTTGTTGCTCTTTGCCCGTTCAATGAGTTCAAATTCAAACATCATCGGCGTCATACGGCTGCCGCGTTTTGTCTCAAGACGATTAGATATTTCCTTGCCATTGACATAGTGCTCATAAAGGCCGAGTACTGTGTTGATTTTACGCAGATCGTCAGGCTCAATCAGGTTACAGACTTCCCTGAGCGCCAGTATGGTTTTATATGTGTTGTGCTGCGTGAGCAGAATAGGCAAAGGCGAGCCGGTCCAGCCTTCAATCAGGTTGCAGACTTCCGCAGGCGGTCGCAGTCCGCCGGTCAGAAGTACTCCGGCAATGTCTGGTTTTGTAGCGGAGAGCCGAGTTGCAATAGCAGCAAGAAGCACATCCGTGCGGTCGCCGGGGGAGATAATCAACTGGTCTTTTGCGATGTATTGCAGCATATTATCCACGTGCATTGCCGCCACGAGATAGTCGTCCACCAGAGCGTCCAAACGGTTCTGCCCAAAGAGCACCTCGGCTTTGAGGGCTTTTCTCACGTCGTTCATGGTGGATTTGCCGATGGTGGGGTCGTTGGGCACGGTGTATATGAGCGGGGGATTTGTATTGTCTTTGTTAAAATTCTGTCGCAGCTCATCAAGCTCTGTCTGTGTCAGGTTGCACCAGTTGATAATGGTAGCCACCACATCCACAGAGTATTGCGCAAGCTCGTCCAGGACAAATTGCAGGGATTCGCGCACTTCATCCGTTGTTTTGTTTTCGCCGCTTGTCACCAGCATCACGGGGCAGCCCAGATTTGCCGCAATTTCGACATTGAGTTCAAATTCCAGCACAGGATCCTTACCCAGAAAATCCGTCCCGACACAGAGGACAAAATCATGTTCCCGCAAAAGCTTTTTGTATTTTTGCAATATGTTTTCCACGAGCAGATTGCGTGAACCATGGTTGATGATTTCGCTCGCTTCAGTGTATGTGTAGGCAAAGGCGTCGGCATAGTCCATGTTGATTTTGAAATATTGAAGCATCAGATGGATGTCTGGATCAAGGTCATCAAGCTGTGGTTCACTGATAATCGGTCGAAATATGGCCACATTGCGTATAGTGCGGCGGAGCATCTGCATTGTGCCGAGGGCAATGGCGCTTTTTCCGTTGCGCTGCGCTGTCGCGGTAATGTAAAGGCCGGTATGCATACTGTCTCCATTCCCCGGCAATTTTTTTGTCGGGCTAGCGCGTCGATTGGAACAGACATTGTTTTTGACAGGGCACCCGACCGCAAAGGCCGGGCGCGCCCGTATTTACAGAAAGTTATTTTACAGAGGGGCTGGGCATGTCCGCAAGCTGCTTGTACAGGGCATACCGTTCAGCATACGACTTGGCCAGTTCGGCTTTCAACATTTTTGAGGCTTCAGGATTTATTTTTTCAAGGGAAGAGAAACGTACTTCGCCTTCCAGGAAGTCAAGCAAGGGAGAAGCAGGCTCCTTAGAATCAAGCTGGAAGGGATTTTTGCCTTCTTTTGCCAGTTCGGGGTTAAAGCGGTACAGAGGCCAATAGCCGCTTTGGACGGCCATTTTTGCTTCTTCCATGCTCTTGCCCATGCCTTTGCGCAGGCCCTGATTGATGCAAGGCGCGTAGGCAATGATCAGTGAAGGCCCTTTATACGCCTCAGCCTCACGGAAGGCCTTAAGTACCTGCTGTTTGTCGGCGCCCATAGCGATTGACGCCACATATACATAACCGTAAGTCATGGCCATGCGGCCCAGGTCTTTTTTGCCGGTACGCTTGCCAGCGGCCGCAAATTGTGCCACAGCGCCGAGCGGGGTTGCCTTGGACGATTGACCGCCTGTATTGGAGTACACTTCAGTGTCCATTAAAAGAACATTGATGTCGTCGCCGCAGGCCAGAACATGATCCAGCCCACCGTATCCGATATCATAGCCCCATCCGTCGCCGCCGAATATCCAGACGCTCTTTTTGGTAAAGAGGTCTTCCATATCCCAAAGCTGTGAAGCCAGATGCTGGTTGTCAATACTGTCGAGGAGCGCCACAATTTTTTCGCCATATTCGCGCGAGCCTTCGGCATCGTCTTTATTGTCAAGCCAGCCTTGTAAGGCTGGCTTGATATCCTTTGAAACACCATCCGCCTTGACTGCTTCTTGAACAATCATGGCAAGGCGCGCGCGACGCTGAACATACGCGAGTCCTATGCCGCAACCGTATTCGGCCGCATCTTCAAAGAGCGAATTACCCCAGGCCGGGCCGAAGCCGTTTTTGTTTGTGGTGTACGGCGTTGTCGGCGACGAGGCTCCCCAGATGGAGGAACAACCTGTGGCGTTAGCCACCAACATACGTTCGCCGAACATCTGGGTGAGCAGTTTGACATAGGGCGTTTCACCGCAACCGCCGCAGGCGCCGGAGAATTCCTGCAGCGGCTGCTGAAGCTGTGAACCTTTAAGCGTATCGCGGGGCATGAGGTCGTCTTTCAGCGAGATAAAGCCGTCAGCAAAATCAAGATTGGTTTTTTGCGTTTCCATTTGGGTCTCGAGCGGCTTCATGACAAGCGCTTTTTCTTTGACCGGGCAAATATCGACGCAGGAGCCGCAGCCGAGGCAGTCTTCAGGGTAGATTTGCATGCGGAATTTGTAGCCCTTGAGCTCTTTGCCGATAGCGCCTTTTGTTTCAAAGGATTTGGGGGATGTTGCCAGTTCATCGGGAGAAGCCAGAACGGGCCGAATGGCGGCGTGCGGGCAAATAAAAGAGCACTGGCAGCATTGGATACAGGTGGTCGGCTGCCATTCGGGGATGCCAATGGCAACACCACGTTTTTCGCATGCCGCTGTGCCTGGCTGCATAAAGCCGGCCGGGTGCATAGCTGAGACAGGCAGCTTGTCGCCGCGTTGCGCCAGAATGGGACGGACATAGTCGCGGATGTATTCGTCTTCACAGCAACAGGTTGCTGCAGCCTCAACAACGGCATTTGCCCAGGAAGCGGGGTACTTGACTTCCTGCAGTGCGTCCGAACCTTTGTCAACAGCGGCAATGTTCATATTGACGATCTTGTCGCCCTTGAGACCGTAAGTCTTTTTGATGGATTCCTTGAGCAGGTCGCAGGCTTTCTGAAAGTCAATAACCTTGGCGAGCTTGAAGAAGACCGTCTGCATAATCATATTGATACGGCCGCCAAGACCGACGTCCTGCGCTACCTTGACTGCGTCCACATTGTAAAATTTGAGCTTTTTGCGGGCGATAATCCGTTTCATGGAGGCGGGCAGATGCTTTTCCATATCCTTGAGCGACCAGTTGGAATTGAGCACAAAGACGCCGCCGTCTTTGATGCCGTCCAGCACCTCGTATTGCGTTACATACGCAGCTTTGTGGCAGGCTATATAGTCGGCTTGCGTGATCAGGTAGGAAGACTGTATCGGCTGTTTGCCGAAACGCAGGTGCGACACTGTAAATCCGCCTGACTTTTTGGAGTCGTAGGCGAAGTATGCCTGAGCATACATGTCTGTGTTGTCGCCGATGATTTTGACGGCCTGCTTGTTCGCGCCTACTGTGCCGTCAGCGCCGATGCCGAAGAATTTGCACTGCACTGTGCCTTCAGGCACGGTGTCAATTTCTTCTTCCACATCAAGCGACAGATTGGTTACATCATCATGAATGCCGACAGTGAAGTGATTTTTCGGCGCAAGGCTCAGCATGTTGTCATACACTGCTTTTGCCATGCCGGGCGTAAAATCTTTGGAGCCCAATCCGTAACGACCGCCTATAATTGTCGGAGCCTCACCGTTTTCCAGGAAGGCGGTACAGATATCCTGATACAGCGGTTCGCCCGGCGCGCCCATTTCTTTCGTCCTGTCAAGTACTGCAAGGGTTGCAACGCCGGCTGGAATGGCCTGCAGAAGATGTTCGGCCGAGAAGGGACGATAAAGACGTACTTTGACAAGGCCAACGCGCTGGCCGAGTTTGTTCAGATAGTTGACCGTCTCTTCAAGCACTTCGCAGGATGACCCCATGCTGATGACAACGCGGTCAGCCTCAGGATGCCCCACATAGTCAAACAGATGGTGTTTGCGCCCGGTAATGGATGCAACTTTTTTCATGTTTTCCAGCACGATGGCCGGCACAGCACTGTAGTAGGGATTGGCCGCTTCACGATTTTGGAAATAAATATCAGGGTTTTGGGCTGTACCGCGAATGTGCGGATGCTCCGGGTTCAGGGCATCGGAGCGGAAGTCCGCCACCTTGTCCCAGTTCACGAGGCCCTTGATATCCTCGTAGTCGATGAGTTCTATTTTTTGCACTTCGTGCGAAGTGCGGAACCCGTCAAAGAAATGGCAGAAGGGAACACCGGAGTCAATGGCCGAAAGATGTGCAACCAGCGCCATGTCAATACACTCCTGTACTGACGAGGCGCAGAGGAAGGCAAAACCTGTCTGACGACAGGCCATGACATCTTGGTGATCGCCGAAGATGGACAGGGCGTGAGAAGCAAGAGCGCGTGCCGCAACATGGAAAACGCCGGGCATCTGTTCGCCGGCGATCTTGTACATATTGGGGATCATCAGCAGCAAGCCCTGGGAAGCCGTAAAAGTCGAGGTGAGTGTGCCGCCTGACAGCATGCCGTGCACAACGCCGGCCGCGCCGGCCTCAGACTGCATCTCGCGCACAAGAACCGTTTGCCCCAGAAGATTTTTTTGACCTTTTGCCGCCATTTCATCCATGACTTCGCCCATGACGGAAGAGGGCGTGATGGGATAAATAGCTGCTGTTTCAGAGAGAGCATAGGCAATGTACGCAGTCGCGTTGTTGCCGTCCATGGTTTTCATTTTAGCCATCGGTTCCTCCTTGGCGCCTTTCTGAAGGCGCGCATTCTGTTTGAGGGCTATGTATCTGTACCGCGGGGCTTCCCCGTTTTTTGTTGGCAGAGATGCTGGATGCCGTCATCCTTATATCTGGACATGCGTCTGATAATCCACATAACTCTCCGGGATGGATAATATGCAATATGATGGAAGAGGTTATCTGAAAACGGGGGAGAGACGTCCATAAAAATGCTTCTGGCAAATCAGGTCGGCAGGTCTCATGGTGACTTGCGTGTAGTTTGTTGATAGACTGTGAGCAAGCATAAAATTGTTTTTTTAAACAGTCAAATAAAAAATCTGACAACCTTTTTTTCTGTTCCCTCTTGAAGATTTTTTTATATAGCACAGCACCAACTTGCATTCATGTGACTTGAGCCAGCAACGCTTAAACTTTTAACGCATCCGGGAGGAAGCCATGCCGCTTATTGGCCCCAGTGAAATGTTTGCCGCCGCATATGCAGGGCGGTACGCTGTCGGCGCATTTAACGTCAATAATATGGAAATACTGCAGGGCATCATGCGCGCAGCCTCTGAGGAAGAATCTCCCGTGATACTTCAGGTCTCGGCCGGCGCACGAAAATATGCGGGTCAAACGTATATAATGAAGCTTGTGGAGGCTGCTCTTGCTGAGGATTCTTCCGTGCCCGTGGGGGTGCACCTTGATCATGGGCCGAGTTTTGAAATGTGTCGCGACTGCATAGACGGCGGTTTTACCTCAGTCATGATTGACGGTTCCCATCTGCCTTATGAGGAAAATATCAGTTTAACAAAAAAGGTCGCTGATTACGCGCATTCAAAGAATGTCTGGGTTGAGGCTGAACTTGGCAAACTGGCCGGTGTGGAAGAGCATGTCAAGTCCGCTGAACATGTCTATACTGATCCGGATCAGGCTGTGGATTTTGTTCGCCGGACAGGCTGTGATTCTTTGGCAGTGGCTATAGGAACAAGCCATGGAGCTTACAAGTTCAAGGACGACGCCAAACTTGATTTTGCCCGCCTTAAAACCATCAGCGCAAGATTGCAGGGCTATCCGCTGGTGCTGCACGGCGCTTCCAGCGTGCCGCAGGAATTTGTTGCATTGTGCAATAAATATGGCGGTCAAGTCGGCGGCGCGAAAGGAGTTCCGGAAGACATGCTGCGTCAGGCCGCCGGCATGGGTGTTTGCAAAATCAACGTGGACACGGACATTCGTCTGGCGTTGACTGCTTCTATACGGCAGTTTATAGTTGAACATCCTGATCAGTTCGATCCGAGATCGTATTTGACGCCGGCGCGTGAAGCCGTCAAAAACATGGTGGTACACAAAATTCGCAACGTGATGGGTTCTTCCGGCAAAGCCTGACATTTCTCTTGCAGCAGAAGAGCAAATGTATGTCTGTACAATTGGGGATAAATGGTATTTGATCCCTTAGTTTTTGCCTCTCGTACCATGAATATTTTCCCCGGATCGGCGGGGCATTTACCCAGTGCGGCTGCCCCGCACGATGAGAATTTCATTTTAGTTCTGTCAGGACAAGCCGTTGGCACGGGGCTTTTGCCATGCAGTTCCTTGTGGGGATAAATTCGTTTCCTCCATCCTTCGGGTGTGGAGGTTTTTATGCCCATTTTTCGTAATCCCCCACATAACACAGGAGTTTTCCATGTATTTTTCCGCCATTACAAAGCGGGATGGACGCGTTGCGGAATTTGACGTCGCCAAAATCACCGCCGCGCTGCACAAAGCAGGCAAAGCAACAGGAGAATTTGAAGAACGCGAGGCCAGACGGCTGACCATGCAGGTGCTTTCTCTGGCAAAAGCCCTGCATTTGCCGAATCCTCCGGACGTAGAGAGCATTCAGGATGTGGTTGAGCAGGTTTTGCTGGATTCGCCGTTCAGGGCGACGGCCAAAGCCTATATCCTGTACCGGGAACAACGCGCCCAACTGCGCAGCATCAAAACCAGGGCCAACGTTGACCTTCTCGAAGGCTACCTCAACAAGATGGACTGGCGGGTGCGGGAAAACAGCAACATGGGTTTTTCTCTGCAAGGGCTGAACAACTATATCTCTTCTGACATTACCTCAGAATACTGGCTTAATCGCATTTATACGCCTGAAATACGCGAAGCCCACGCCAACGGCGATTTTCATCTGCACGATTTGAGTCTGCTTTCCGTGTATTGTGTGGGCTGGGATCTTGCCGACCTGCTCCGGCAAGGCTTCAAAGGCGTTGCGGGGAACGTGGAAAGCGCTCCTGCCAAGCATTTCCGTTCAGCCTTGGGACAACTCGCAAACTTTTTTTACACACTACAGGGCGAAGCCGCGGGCGCGCAAGCCGTTTCCAGCTTTGATACACTGCTCGCGCCGTTTCTTCGCTCTGACGGCATAGGGTACGAAGAAGTGAAACAGGCTTTGCAGGAATTTGTATTCAATATCAACATTCCTACGCGGGTAGGCTTTCAAACGCCGTTTACAAATATTACGCTGGATATGAATGTGCCGGCGATCCTGAAAAATACTCCCGTTATCATCGGCGGCAGAGATCAGGAAACAGTGTACGGGGATTATCAGGCGGAAATGGACGTTTTGAACCATGCTTTTGCCGAAGTGATGATGGAGGGCGACAATAAAGGCCGTGTGTTCACCTTCCCCATTCCGACTTACAATATCACCAAGGATTTTGATTGGGGCAGCGAACGCTTTGAATCCGTGTGGAAAATGACAGGACGCTATGGAATCCCCTATTTTTCCAATTTTGTAAACTCGGATATGTCCCCGGAAGACGCCCGTTCCATGTGCTGCCGTTTACGGCTCGACACCCGCGCATTGCGCAAACGTGGCGGCGGACTGTTCGGAGCCAATCCTCTTACCGGTTCCATCGGCGTTGTCACAATGAACCTGCCGCGTCTGGGCTATCTTTCCAGGGATGCACAAGACTTCCTGATCCGGCTGGACGCCTTGATGAAACTTGCCAAAGACAGCCTTATCATCAAGCGCAAGGAACTGGAACGCTTCACAGACTGCGGGCTTTACCCGTATACCACTTTCTATTTGCGGGATGTGAAGGCCCGTCACAATGCCTACTGGTCCAACCATTTTTCCACCATCGGCATCGTCGGCATGAATGAAGCCTGCCTGAACCTCATGGGCAAGGGCATTGCAACCGCTGAAGGCCAGGATTTTTCTCTGCGAGTCCTTGCCCACATGCGCGGAAAACTGGAAGAGTTTCAGGTGGAAACAGGCGATTTCTTTAATCTGGAAGCTACCCCCGCCGAAGGAACATCATACCGTTTTGCCCTGCTGGACAAGAAAAAATTTCCGGAAATTCTTTTTGCCAACGGCAAAGCCGGGGATCAGGCGCCTTATTATACCAATTCCACGCACCTCCCTGTCAATTATTCCACAGATATCTTTGACGTGCTGGATTTGCAGGACAAACTGCAAGGGAGCTACACAGGCGGAACGGTTCTGCATGGTTTTCTCGGGGAAGAAGTCACCGACACCAGAACAGTGCGAAACATGGTACGCTCCATTACAGATAACTACAGCCTGCCCTATTTCACACTGACGCCCACGTTCAGCATATGCGCCGACCATGGCTACCTGAAGGGAGAACAGCCTGCCTGCCCTGTGTGCCGACGAGAGACAGAAGTCTACTCCAGGGTGGTGGGGTATCTGCGCCCCGTTGGACGCTGGAACGACGGCAAACAGGCTGAATACGCGAACAGAACGCCGTATAACGCCACTTTTCGGTCACAAGCGCTGGCATAACGCGCTGCGATGCGGATAGGCGCAATACAAAAAACGAGTTTGCTGGATTTTCCCGGCAAGGTCAGTGCTGTTGTCTTTACACAGGGATGTAATTTTCTTTGCCCTTACTGTCATAATGCAGGGCTGGTTTTGTGCAGGGACGGACCGCTTGTCTTCACAGAAGCGGCGACATTCTTGACGAAACGCAAAAAGGTGCTGGAAGGTGTTGTTGTTACAGGCGGGGAACCCGCGCTGCAGAGTGATCTAGCGGACTTTTGCGCGTTCTGCAAACATCTTGGGTATGCCGTCAAGCTGGATACGAACGGCAGCAGGCCGGAGGTGCTGAAACGTCTGCTGGAACTGAAGCTTGTGGATTATGTGGCTATGGACATAAAAGCCGATCCGCGGCAATATCCAAAGGATATATGCCTAGGCGTTTTACAGGGGGCAATTACGCAAAGCATGGCGCTTCTCAAAGAGTGCCGTGTGGCGCATGAGTTTCGCGTTCCCTGCGTCGCCCCCTTTATAGATGCGGAAAGCTTTGCGGTCATACTGGAACTTACAGGAGGCAGTGCGCCCCTCTTCCTGCAAAAAGTTCGGCAGGGGCGCGTGTTGGATCCTGCTTTTTTCAGCAAGAAAGGACGACCCCTGACTTTTGAAGAAATGGAAGCGCTGCAGAAACAGGCGGCACTGTGCGGGCAACCGTGCCACATACGCTGATGCCTTCTCTTCCCTGCAGCGCGTCAGGGCTGTTTCAGCGCATTGGCCACAGTGTCGGCGGAAACCGTCTCCAGAACCTTGCCGTCCACAATTACGGCAGGCAGGCTCTTAACGCCATAATACAAGCTTATCTGCACAGCCTGATACAGATTGACATTCCCCGCATCATAGCAATATTTTGCCACCGTAAGTTCATCCTTTGTCGGAACAGGTGGCCGAACTTTTGCCATGTACTCGTAATGTATGGGATAATCTGTTGTATTGGCTACGGCGTCGTACTCATTGGTAAAGGGCACAGCATGACCTTTGACGCGCTTTTGCTCTGCCTTGATCATATTCCAGCGTGAAAGCGCATGGCTTAAGTAAGGCATGGTCTGACCTGAACGCGCGTAGGAAATCCATATGGCAAGCCCCATCAGATCCGTGCCGTAATTTTCTCTGCTGTTTGCTAAAACAACAATCTTTGTCTGCGCTGGAGAGAGAGAACGACTTGCCTCTGTCATAGCCTTCCATATTTTTTCACTCTGCGGCGCGGCAAAGTCAAGCAGCACCAAAATTTCGTGAGGCGCACGTAGATCGCCAAAAACAACGGGATACAGTTCATTAGGCCAATGCTGCCGGTATGCCGCCTCCCCTTCAATACGCTGCACTTGCATACCCATCTGCTGCAGCATTTGTTCATCCGCTGCCGACGCGCGGACGTTCGGCAAACGTTCGTGTAGGTAGGGATTGAAGCTGTTTGTTCCTCTGCCGGGGGCAGCGGACTGCGCGCTCTCTTTCGGGCCGCACCCTGCCAGGCACAACCCAAAACACAGTATCGCCGCTGCATACTTGCGCATACCTCACCCCATCGTAAAAGATTGGACAAGATCCTCAAGATGCCCCAGCCAGATTTCGGCAAACCCGTCGTATTCCGCTATGCCCTTGAGCACGGGCACGCACTGTCGTCCGTCGGCCTCTATGCGTGACCGCCAGGAATTTTCGTGTTCTCCGGCCATATCCTGCAATGTGTGTCGCCCCACCACAGAAAGCAGCGGCATAAGCCATACCCTGTCAGAAGACAGCGCGGACAAAATTTTTTCCAGCCCTATCGCGCCATTCATGGCGCCGACATGCACATGCTCGTCCAGATTGCGCACGGCGCACGCCAGATCCTCATAGAGGGCAACAGCTGCATATCTGGCGCCGTGCCCCATAAAAACGACGTCTTCCGCCGGATTACGCTGCTCCGGCAGATGCCGCACGATCGCCCTCGCCACCGCTTGCACATCAGCCGCTGTCGTTAACAGCGGCATGCCGACACGACAGTCAATGCCGCCGTCGGCAGCGACTTCGTCCGCGGCTGCGCAAACTGCAGCATGCTCTCTGCCGGCAATGGTCTGTAAAGGCTGCACCGCAACTTCATCAAAGCGTTCAAAGGCAAGCCTGTTCAATGCCTTGACCACAGAATCACTTTTCTGCCTGGCCTGCGCCAGACGTTCGCGCAACAGCAGCGACGTGTACGCCCAGCGCACAGGCAGCCCTGCAAGGCGTTCCCGGACCATCGCATCAAAGTTTTGCAGGGCGCTTCGGCCTTGGACGCTACTCGCACCAAAAGCCACCAAAAGAATTACGCGTTTCATGCATGTTTTTTGTACGACACTTCAACGTGAGAAACAACACACGGAGACGCCCGGTGCTTGACATGCCTCATAGGCACTTCTACATATCTTCAACGCGCTCGTAGCTCAGTCGGATAGAGCGACAGCCTCCTAAGCTGTAGGCCACAGGTTCGATTCCTGTCGGGCGCACCAAATGAGATCAATGGGTTACATTCATTTCTGGAG
>JAISKZ010000035.1 GCA_031260725.1 Desulfovibrio sp.
GTATCAACAGCACTTACGATAAACTCGTTATCTCCGCCCCAGTTGAATTGATTTGCTGTAACATTCATTGTGAAGGTTTTACCATTGTTTTGATTCACATAAATCGGATCATACAATGACACTGTACCCGCACCAGAAATGTTCAGAACTGCGTCAACTGCGCTATTTCCATCAATTGCCGGTTTGAAAGAAATCGCGTTATACCGTTCTCCAGAAGGATCTGTAATCTTGTTATTCCGGAAAATAGTTTCTTTACCAGCAGTTGCAACTATGTTTAATGTGCCGGCATTACTGCTAGTATCCATAGTTACAGCGCCACCATGCACTACTATTCCGATTGCTGTTGCAGTATTATCTGTAAATTGACTATCAGAAATCGACAAGTCATTTGTAGAAAATACTACACCAGCGCGAATAAAACTTTCGGCTGTAATTACATTATCAGCAAATTTGCTGTTGCTGATATTACCAAATGAACCACCACGATTAATACCAATTATACCGCCACCAAAAAAATTCTTAGTAGTGATAGTATTATTGGTGAAGGTAACGTTATTAACATCACCTATAGTGGCGTTATCACCATCAGTTCCAAGGATACCACCACCCCAAATATTATTAGCAGTAATAGTGTTATCAGTAAATTTGCTATCACTGATATCGCCGATAGTGCCGCCGCTATAAGCTCCAAGGATACCACCACCACCAGCCTTGTTGGCAGTTATTACATTGTTGTCAAATATAGTGTCGGTAATATTGCCTATGACAGCATGATTAACGACTCCTAATACTCCGCCACCAGCAATGTAATCACTAACAATTACTTTGTTATTAGCGAAAGTTAACTTTTCAAGATTACCCAGATTAGTCGTGCCATAACCACCAAGTACTCCACCACCATGAATAATATTAGTGGTTATTTCGTTATTGCTGTATGGATTGGGAGGATCAGGATCGCCAGGGCCATCACTCTTTCCAATAACTTCAGCAACCAAGTCCTTATCAGACTGCAAGAAGTTCACAGTAGCTTCAAGGAGAGAACCATGCTTTATTACTTGTGTTGTGGCTTCACCGGCAAAAACACCAAGCAAATCAGTGCTGCCGTTAATCAGGTAGAACTTGTCGCCGGCCTTAAGCGGAGTAAGATCGCCAGGACGTGCCAATGCGGCGGTACTTCTACCAATATCAATCTTATCTGACGTAATACGCAACATCGGGTCAACAATATTGTTGATTCCGTCCAAGTCGAATATCAAGTTACCATTTAACGTAACTGCATTTGCAACAATACTTGTATTGCGGTGTACAGTTAAGGTAGCGCCACTACTCAGATTAAAGCTGTGATTCAACGCAGTTAACTTAAATCCATCTAACAGCGTAGTATTGCTACCAGATCTTAAATTGACAGCGTTATTTGCAGCAACTCCACCAACGATAAACTCGTTATCTCCGCTCCAGTTGAATTGACCAGGACCAGAAACATTCATTGTGAAGGTTTTACCATTGTTCTGTTTCGCATAAACAGGATCTAACAATGATACTGTGCCTCTATAATCTGTAGTAGAAATGTTCAGAACTGCATTAACTACACTATTTACACCAGTTATCGGTTGGAAAGAAATCGAATTATACCGTTCTCTAGAAGGGTCTGTAATCGTGTTATTTTGTAAAATGGTTTCTCTAGTGTTAATTGCAACTATGTTTAACGTACCGGCATTACTGCTAGTATCCATAGTGACTGTGCCAGATACAGTACCACTAATAGTTAGACCATCTGCTTTAGTTAAAATTGGCCAAATTACAAACAAACCCATAGCCAAAAAAACCATCAATAATTTACATCTTGTCTTTCTTTCCATTATTTTCTTTCCTCCTGTTTTATATAAGAAAACTAAATAATGACGTGATTGTCATTATTTACAAATAATTATTCCTATATGAAAATCAGAAAAATAAAAAATAATTTCCCCTTTTTAGGAGAAGTCCCGCGGTTTTATCCCGCCGCGGGTCGGGAGTTATATGTTTTTTAGAATTCAAACCCTATGCGTAAGTTACCAGCTACACCAAGATCGATAATCCACTTTTATTGGACTTAAAATTGATGGAATGCTCCCTAGATCGCTTATTGTCAAGGTGTTATTCTGGACGGTGCGGAATCTGCGTTGCGCAAACAGGCGCGGTCTGAAACAATATGCTTCGACACAGTGGCAGGTATTGGTGGATGATGGGCAGAACAACAGCAATGACAGCTTTTCTGGACGCACTCGCTTTTTTAACACGTCTTGCGCCGGCGCGGCCTTGCTCCCCGGCGGCTTTGACGCGTTGTGTGCCCTGGTTTGCGCCGGTCGGACTTGTGCTGGGCTGCCTGTGCACAGCCGCGGCATCTTCCGGGCTTGCCTTTCTTGTCACACTGCCCGCGTATGCAGCGGCACAGTCGTGCGGTCTTTTTTTGACAGCCCTTTTATGGCTTGCCCTGGAGCTTTGGATCACACGCGGCCTGCACTGGGACGGCCTTGCCGACCTGGGCGACGCCGTCGGCGCTGGCGGAGGGCGGTTTTGGGAAATTCTGCGCGACAGCCGCATCGGGGCCTTCGGCGCGTTAAGCCTGCTCGTTATCTTTTGCGGCCAATGGGCAGCTCTTGCCTGGCATCTTGGGGCGCTGCACCGGTTTGAACTTGTGCTGGCGCCCGTCTGGGGCCGTGCCTGCGCTGTCTGGCTTGCCGCGTCCGCGCCTGCGCGCGCGCCGGATTCTTTAGGCGGCCTCGTACAGGCCGGGGCAAGTCCCGCGCTTGCACGCCTACACGGTCTTGCCGCCCTGCTGCTCGCGGGCCTTTTGTGCGCGCGCGGCCTCGGCTTTTACCAATCGCTTGTTCTGCTGATCGGCCAATATACCCTCACCCGCACGCTCTCAGCAGCGGCATGGCGTCAAGGCGGTCTTTCCGGCGATTTTCTGGGCGCTTCCATAGAACTTGGGCAGTTGTGGTTTCTGCTGGCGACGCTCTAGATGTTGAGTCCCGATGAGTATCAGAATTGACAGAACGTCAAACTTCGCATACACGAAGCCGCACGAGCAACAGCGAAGAAATTCTCAGGGCAGCTCATTCTCAAGGGGTTACAACAAGTTGAGGCAAGCTTTCAGAGAAGAGACGCCGCAGGAATGCACAAGACGTAAGGGAATGTTGCGTGCGCTGGCCAGTTGCACCGCCTTGCGTTTTGCCTCATGGGACACCTTGTTGGTAAAAACGATCAACGCGTCAGGATAGCCGATTTTATCTGTAAGATTGCGTTCATTCCGGCTGAAGCACTTGAGAGTGTGCCCGTCCTGCTTTGCCGCCGCGATGTAGTCCTGCCTGAGCCTGTCCATGCCGCCGATAAGGATGAACGACATATCGCCCTCCGTAAGGTTGTCGTTGAACAAAAAATGATGTGAAACCAAAGTTGTGAGGAAGCATATTGAAAATGAATTGCAAAGTCAATAGGCATGTGGCTGATTTTTTGCGGGCATATAAAAACAGTTGACGGCGCTTGCCGTTAAGGCTAGACAGAGCGTTACCTCTGAAAATTACAGGAGCGTAGCTCAGGTGGCTAGAGCACTTCCTTGACATGGAAGGGGTCAGCAGTTCAAGTCTGCTCGTTCCTACCATATTTGTTAACCAGAGCGAAGATTGGGAACAATTTTCGTTCTGGTTAACAAGTTTTGATGAAGGAGTTTTGATGGACGTCCGTGTGGAAGGACAGATGGTGGACGCCAGTGCGGGTGAATCTGTTGAAGCTGTTTTGCGCAAGGCGCTGAACGGCAAAAAATTCAGGGCGTCAGTGGCGGCGAGCGCCGTCTGCGATGAACAGACCACCATGCTTGATCTCAACGCGCCTGTGCCGGCCGGCTGCGCTGAACTCACGCCCGTCTATGCGGACTCGCGGGAGGGGCTCGGCCTTATCCGCCATTCAGCGGCGCATGTCATGGCCTGCGCCGTCAAAAAGCTTTTCCCGGAGGCAAAGGTCACTATCGGTCCGGCCATTGAAAACGGTTTTTATTATGACTTCGATGTTCCCCGCCCTTTCTCTGTTGAAGATTTCCCCGCTATTGAAGAGGAAATGCGCAAAATTACAGCCGCGCATCTGCCTTTTTCCCGCGAAACACTGTCACGGGAAGCGGCGCTTCAGCATTTCCGCGCCGCGAAAGAAAATTATAAGACAGAAATTATTGAAGGCATTGATACGGACACGGTTTCCCTATACTCCTGCGGTGATTTTACCGACCTGTGCCGCGGCCCGCACATTCCGCACACAGGCTTTGCCTCGGCGGTCAAGCTCATCTCAGTGGCAGGAGCCTACTGGCGCGGCGACGAAAAGAACAAAATACTTTCCCGCATTTACGGAACAGCCTTTGCGGATGAAAAAGCCCTTGCCGCCTGTCTGAAGCAGCAGGAAGAGGCCAAGCGCCGCGACCACCGCAAGCTGGGGCGGGAGCTGAAGCTCTTTGCTTTTAAAGACGCCGCTCCGGGCATGGTGTTCTGGTTGCCCAAAGGCATGCTTGTCCGCTCCATTCTGGAAGATTTCTGGCGCAAGGAGCACCTGAAACGGAACTACGACATGGTGCAGGGCCCGCAGCTTCTGCGTGTGGAAACCTGGCAGAAATCAGGCCACTACGACCATTATCGTGAAAACATGTATTTCACCGGCATTGAGGAAGACGCCTACGGCATCAAACCCATGAACTGCATAGCGCACATGCTGATCTATAAAAACGATCTGCGCAGTTACCGGGATTTGCCGCAACGCTACTTTGAACTGGGCGTCGTGCACCGCCAGGAAAAAAGCGGCGTGCTGCACGGGCTGTTGCGCGTGCGCCAGTTCACGCAGGACGACGCCCATATTCTTTGCGCGCCGGAACAGCTTGAGGGCGAAATCCTGTCTGTCATCCATCTGATACGGAACCTGATGGGGCTTTTCGGATTCAACTTCAAAGTGGCTGTCTCCACAAGGCCGCAAAGCAGCATCGGCACGGACGAAGCATGGGAAATGGCTACCCGCGCGCTGGAACAGGCTGTGAGAAAAGCCGGCTTGCCTTATGAAATAAATGCGGGGGACGGAGCCTTCTACGGCCCTAAAATAGATGTGCGCCTGCTTGACTGCATCGGGCGCGAATGGCAATGCTCCACCATTCAGGTGGATTTCACGCTGCCGGAACGTTTTGACCTGACCTACACCGCCGGGGACGGCGCGCGCCGGCGCCCGGTTATGGTGCACCGGGCCATCATGGGTTCGCTTGAACGTTTTATCGGCATTTTGATTGAACATTACGCCGGCGCCCTGCCGACATGGCTTGCCCCTGAGCAGGCCAGATTGCTCACAGTCACGGAAGCGGGCGACACGGCGGCACTGCGCATGCGCGACGAACTTCTGGCGCTGGGCGTCAGAGCCGCGATCGACACGCGCAATGAAAAACTTGGCTTTAAAATACGGGAAGCCCAGATGGCCAAAACGCCGTTTATGCTGGTGGTGGGAGAAAAGGAAGTACAGGCGGGCGGCGTCAACGTGCGCCTGCGCAATGGGGACAATCAGGGGTTCAAGACCGTTGGGGAAGTGGCCGCATTAATACGGGCTGACGCGGAAGAGCCTTTCAAACAAGGAGGGATGCGCTATAGCTTCGCCTAATCTAAGACAACGACGCGACCTGCCGCAGGACAGCGTGCGCCGCAATGAACTGATACGAGCGCGCGAAGTACGCGTGATCGGCCTTGACGGGGATCAACTCGGGATTTTGCAGCGCGGCGACGCCATCACCCTGGCAAAAGAGGCGGGCATGGACCTCGTAGAGGTGGCCTCAACAACGGAGCCGCCTGTCTGTCGTATTATGGACTACGGCAAGTTCAAATACGAACAGCAGAAAAAGAAGCAGGAAGCCAGAAAAAAACAGGCCGTGGTGCAGATCAAGGAAATCAAGGTGCGCCCGAAGACGGACGACCACGATTATGACACCAAGCTGCGCCATATACGCCGTTTTCTTGAAGACGGCGACCGATGCAAGGTATCGGTATTTTTTCGCGGACGCGAAATTGTGCACAAGGATCGCGGCCTGATTATTCTTGAACGCGTCGTACGGGATCTCGCGGATGTAGCAAAGGTGGATCAGGAGCCGCACGCGGAAGGCCGTATGCTGCAAATGCTTCTGGTGCCCAAAAAATAGAAATGCAGTGCCCGCTATAAGGCCGCGGCGGGGTATGAAAATTCATTTCTTGCGCCGCACGACATTTTAGGGCATCATATCCCTCCCTTTCTGAGATTTGAACACAGAACGCAGTTGTTTCTATCCTGTTTTTCAAGGAGGCTGTCATGCCAAAAATCAAAACAAGGCGCGCCGCGGCCAAGCGTTTTCAACTGACCGGCAGCGGCAAATTCAAACGCCGCCGTCAGAATCTGCGCCATATACTGACAAAAAAGGCCGCAGGCCGCAAAATGCGCCTCAGTCAGGCCACACTGGTGGACGCCGCCAATGAAAAGGCCGTGCGGCGCATGCTGCCGAACGGCTGATCACGACACACCACCCGACGGGCTTTCCTCCGCCTTGTCGGGCACAAGGAGGATACGCGTATGCGTGTAAAGAGAGGTCTTGCCGGACACCGACGGCATAAGAAATATCTGAGCGCCGCCAAGGGATTTCGCGGAGGGCGCAGTCGTTTGTACCGCACTGCCCGTGAGGCTGTGGAACGTTCGTTGCAGTACGCCTTTGTGGGTCGCAAGCGCCGTAAGCGCGATTTCCGCGCGCTCTGGATTCTGCGCATCAACGCCGGCTCGCGTTTAAGCGGTCTTTCCTACAGCCGCTTCATGCACGGCCTGAAACTGGCGGGCATTGCCCTGAACCGCAAAATTCTGGCGGATATGGCCGTGTACCACAAAGATGATTTCGCGAGTGTGACCGAACTCGCAAAAGCCGCATTGCGATAACGCGCTCTGAGTTTTTCTCTGTCCTTTGCAGACTCAAGACGGCGCGGCGGGCGTAACCGCGCCGCCCGTGTTCTTGTTGAAGGAAACCCATGGATCTCGTAACAGCACTGGAAAATCTGCTCGTCGAACTGGAAGCGGGCCTTCAAAAAGCTTTTTCGCCGGAAGATATGGAGGCGCTTCGTGTGGATGTGCTGGGCCGCAAGGGACGTCTTGCGCAGATCATGTCCCGGCTGCCCTCTCTTGCTCCCGCAGACAGACCCGCCGTCGGTCAGGCCGCCAACAGCGTCAAGGAGCGCTGCAACGCATTGTTTAAAGCGCGCAGGAGGGCGCTTCTGCTCCAGAGCGAAGCCGTCGCCCTGCAGCGTTTTGATCCTTCCCTGCCGGGGCGCGCGCCGTGGCGCGGCTCACTGCATCCCACCACCCTGGTGACAGAGGAGGTATGCGGCATTTTTACAGAGATGGGTTTTGAGGTGGCTTCCGGACCGGAAGTGGAAAACGACTACTATAACTTTGAAGCCCTGAACATGCCGCCCGACCACCCGGCAAGGGACATGCAGGACACGCTCTATATTTCGGACAAGGTGCTGCTGCGCACGCACACCTCGCCCGTGCAGGTTCGCTCCATGCTCACCCGCACGCCGCCGCTTGCCGTTATTGTGCCGGGCAAGGTGTACCGGCGCGATTCTGATTTGACCCATACCCCCATGTTTCACCAGATTGAGGGCTTGATGGTGGGCGAAAGCGTCACCATGGCGCATTTGCGCGGCACGCTGACGGCCTTTGTGCGCGGCGTGTTCGGGGCTGGCACTGAAGTGCGCTTCCGTCCGAGTTTCTTCCCCTTTACCGAACCCTCGGCAGAGGTGGATATTTCCTGCTGCATGTGCGGCGGCAGGGGCGATCACAAAGACGAACCCTGCCGCGTCTGCAAGGGCACGGGATGGGTGGAAATACTGGGCTGCGGCATGATTGATCCGGAGGTTTTTGCCGCAGTGAAGTATTCTGACGCCGTGAGCGGCTTTGCCTTCGGACTGGGTGTGGAGCGTGTGGCCATGCTCAAGTATGGCATCGGCGACCTGCGCATGTTTTTTGAAAACGACGCGCGTTTTTTACGACAATTTGCCTGAGATGACTGTTATGACGCAACGCCTGCTGTTTGCCGCGGCACTGTGCCTGAGCCTGACGCTGACAACTGCTGCGCCGCAAAACAGTTATGCGGCCTCCGCACACAGCCCCCGCCATTCAGGTCTTGAACCCCCAGGCGGACCAAAGCCGTTGCAGGGCCTGTCGGGCAACTCCACGTCGCGTACGACGGAAGGCGGCAGGGGCTATACCGACGCCTACGGCAACACGATTGACGACACAAAACCTGCTGAAAAAGCCCCACGTCAACGTCCGCGCCCCGGCGCGTACGGCGGTTACAATGCAAATGAGACAGACAGGCCGCTACCGAACCCGGATAAAAGTTCTCCGCTGTGGACGTTTCAATAACTGCGATAGCATAAACAGGAATGGCGTATGTTGCTTTCTCTTTCATGGCTGTGCGAATTCACGCCTTACGAGGGCAACGCCGAAGCGCTGGGCGACAGGCTGACAATGCTCGGGCTGGAACTTGAGAATATTCTGCGCCCTTATGCGGCCATCAGCGCCATTGTTGTCGGCGAAGTCACGGCATGTGTGAAGCATCCTGAATCAGACCATCTGCATCTGTGCAAAGTCAACGCGGGGCAGGAATATCTTCTGGATATCGTCTGCGGCGCGCCCAATGTTGCGGCCGGGCAAAAAGTTCCTGTTGCCCTTGTCGGCACGCGCCTGCCTGACGGCACTGTGATCAGAAAAGCAAAACTGCGCGGCGCGCCTTCCTTCGGCATGATCTGTTCCGAGCGCGAGTTGGGCATGACGGAGGATCACAGCGGCATTATGGTGCTGCCCGAAGACGCGCTCCCCGGCGCGCGGCTTGTGGACACGCTTGATCTGGACACTGAGGTGCTCGACATTTCCATCACGCCCAACCGTTCGGATTGTCTTTCCGTGCTGGGCCTTGCGCGGGAAACGGCAAACGCGTTTCACCTGCCCGTGACCATTCAGGAACTGCCCGTCACAGAAGACAAAACTCGGCCGGAAGCCCTTGTGCCCATTGACATAGAGAATGCGGATCTCTGCCGGCTTTATTCCGGCCGTGTTATTGCCGACATCAGGGCGGCGCCATCCCCCCCGCGCGTGCGCCGCCGTCTGCACGCCATGGGCGTGCGACCCATTTCAAACATTGTGGATGTGACAAACTATATTCTGCTGGAATGCGGCCAGCCCCTGCACGCTTTTGATCTGGACAAGCTCAGAGGCGGCCGCATTGCTGTCAGAACCGCTCAAAACAACGAGAAATTTACCACATTGGACGGTCAGGAACGCGCGCTGACCAACCGCGATCTCTGCATCTGCGACGCGGAACGCATTGTGGGACTGGCCGGCGTTATGGGCGGGCTGAATACGGAAATAACTCAGACAAGCCGAAATGTCTTTCTGGAAAGCGCAGTCTTCAAACCGGAGAGCATACGCAAAACTTCGCGGCGTCTAGGGCTTTCTTCTGAAGCGTCCTGCCGTTTTGAGCGCGGCATTGATCAGCGGCGCACCGTCTGGGCGCTCGACCGGGCCTGCGCCATGATGGCAGCCTTCGGCGGCGGCGTGGTGCGCAGGGGGCTTTCCAGGGCGGAACCCAAACCCTTTGCGCCTGTTGCCGTCGCCTTCCGGCCTGAAAAGGCAGACGCCCTGCTTGGCGTGACCTTAAACAGGGAATTTTGCGAAGCAACCCTCACGCGGCTTGGTTGCGTCGTCAATAAAGGATCTGTATGGCGGGTCACTCAGCCAAGCTGGCGACCGGACCTCACCCGTGAGGCTGATTTGATTGAAGAAGTGGGCCGCATGCACGGGCTTGACGCCATACCCCCTGTTTTGCCGCCGATGTGCAAAAGCCTTGACCGTGCGGGTCAGTCCAGGTCAGATTACTTTTTTCTGTCGCGCGTCAAGCACTGGGGCGCAGGTCTCGGCCTCAACGAAGCCGTCAATTACAGCTTTGTCGGGCATAAGGATCTTGACCATCTCGGGCTGCCGCGGCAGGGCAGAATTTCCATAGTCAATCCGCTTTCAGCGGAACAGGACGTTCTGCGGACATCGCTCGCGCCGGGTCTGCTTCAGTCGTTGCGCAACAATCTGGCCCAAGGCGCCCAGGGCTTGCGTCTTTTTGAATTGGCGCATATTTTTGAAGAACACGCGGATGCGGATGTCGCACCAGCACAGGGGCAGCTGCCCACAGCAGCGCGTGAAACCGGCATGCTTGGCATCCTGCTTTACGGCGCGCGGTACGATGTTGCCTGGCCCCATGCCGAAGAGGACATGGACTATGCCGACATCAAGGGCATAGCGGAGCATTTGTTGAACTTTTTGCATCTGCCGGCCCCCGGCTGGGAGACGGTCAATAACCACCCCTGGCTGCTTCCCTGCGTGGAAATGCGTCTTGCCGGGCGGACAGTCGGCTGCATGGGCCGCGTCAAATCGGCTCTGGCGGACGCTTTTCACGCGCGCAAGGGCGTGTGGCTTGCCGAATTCAATCTTGATGCGCTGTGCGCCATGCACGACATGGCCTGTGTGCGCTTCACGCCCCTGCCGGTTTACCCACCGGTGCGCCGCGACATCACGGTCATAGCCGGGCCGACCCTGCGCGTGAGCCATGTGCTTGACCATATGGCAAAACTTGCCTTGCCGCTGCTTGCCGAAGCCCTTTTGGCGGATGTGTTCGAGCCGCAGGAGGGCGCGGAGCGCCATTTGACCTTTCGTCTGACCTTCCGCCACCCCAGCCGGACTCTCAAAGACGCGGAAGTGGACAAAGAGAGGGAAAAAGTGGCACAATCACTGGTGGAGGCTCTGGGCGTACGCGTGTAAACCGCCATTCGTCCCGGCCGGAGATAAATCTGATCCTGTTTCCTTGAACGGGGAACGCGCATGTCGGAAAAAACATACCGCATCGGCGAAGCAGCAGAGCTGCTGAACCTGAAGACGCATGTCCTTCGCTTCTGGGAAACGGAATTCCCGCAGCTTGCCCCTTCGCGCACAGATAAGGGACAACGTCTTTACACCAAAACGGATGTAACCCTTCTGCGGCGCATACAGCAATTGCTCCATGAGCAGGGCATGACAATTGAGGGCGCGCGCCGCGTGCTGGAAGGCAGCGCCGTGCTGGACGAAAACTTGCCCGAACGCGTGACGGCTGTGCCTGACCCGACCTTCATGCAGATGATGACACGTGAAATTACGGCTGTGCGGCGCTTACTGGCCGGTCGGTTATGAGGGAAAAGGAAAATGATTCTCTCTCCCTCTCTGCTTTCCGCCGATTTTTCCTGTCTTGCCGCGGAACTGTCCGCCTTGGAAGATGCGGGCGTGAGATGGCTGCATCTGGACGTTATGGACGGATCTTTTGTGCCGAACATAACTTTCGGCCCTCCATTGATCAGGGCTATACGACCTCACAGCAGACTTTTTTTCGACGTGCACCTGATGATTGAAGATCCCGCCCGGCATCTGCACGACTTCAGGGACGCCGGGGCCGACATGCTGGTGCTGCACGCGGAAGCAGACCGCCATGCTCGGCGCACGCTCGCGGCCATTCGCGATATGGGGATCAAGTCGGGTCTGGCCTTTAACCCCGGCACAGATATTTCCTCCCTGCGCTGGCTTGCCCCTGACCTGGACATGTTGCTTCTGATGGGCGTCAATCCCGGATTTTCCGGCCAGTCCTTTCTGCCGGAAACATACGACAAAATCCGCGCCGCCCGCGCGCTGCTGGCCGCCGCCGGCGTACAGGACACGCCCGTTCAGGTGGATGGCGGCGTGTGCCCTGAAAACACAGCGGCCATCATGGAATCGGGGGCGGACATACTGGTTTCCGGATCGGCGTTTTTCAGCCATAAACCCTATGACGCGCAGCTGGCAGCGTTTATGCGCGCTGGGGAGCATCTGCCCCCGCGCCTCGCATTGGACAAGGCCCGCGGCTGGCGCCACGAGCTGCCTGCGTCGTGTTAAGTCCAGGAAGAACTGTGCCCACACGAAGAGAATGCGCCAACGCCGTTCGAGCACTTGCCATTGACGCCATTGAAAAAGCAGGTTCCGGCCATCCCGGCGCGCCCCTCGGCATGGCCGACATGGCCGAAGCCCTCTGGCGGCATGGCTTCAGGCACAATCCGTCAAATCCCGCCTGGCCTGACCGGGATCGTTTTGTGCTCTCCAACGGCCACGCCTCCATGCTCTATTATGCGGTGCTGCATCTCACAGGCTATGATCTCTCCCTCGCCGACATAAAAAACTTTCGCCAGTGGGGTTCAAAAACGCCGGGCCACCCGGAAAAGCATATCTGCCCCGGCGTGGAAATGACAACCGGGCCCCTCGGTCAGGGCATAGCCTCCGCCGTGGGCATGGCGCTTGCCGAACGCATGCTTGCCGCACGCTTCAATACGAATGAGCACTGTGTGGTGGATCACCACACCTACGTCTTTTGCGGCGACGGATGCCTGATGGAGGGCGTTTCACACGAAGCCTGTTCCCTTGCCGGGATATGGGGTCTGGGCAAACTCATTGTGCTGTATGACTCTAACGGCATATCCATAGACGGCCGCATTGACGACTGGTACAATGAAGATGTCGTTGCGCGATTTACCGCTTACGGCTGGCAGGTCATCGGCCCGGTTGACGGGCACGACGGCGCAGCCCTGGACGAGGCGCTGGACAAGGCACGGGCGGAAACAGCCCGCCCGAGTCTTGTCGTCTGCCGCACGCACATTGGCTTTGGTTCACCCAAGGTCGATTCGGAAAAAAGCCACGGCGCCCCTCTTGGCGCGGAAGCCGCGCAGGCCGCGCGAAAAACCCTGAACTGGACAGATCCTCCCTTTGTCGTCCCCGAAACTGTCTATGCAGCCTGGAACGCCCGCGCGGCCGGACAGGAGGCTGAAGACAAATGGAACGCGACCTTTGCCTCCTACAAAAAAGCTTTTCCGGAGTCGGCTGCGGAATTTTCTCGGCGCATGGCCGGAGATCTGCCGGCTGACTGGCCAACGTTCGTGCAAAATCTGCTGTGCGAAGTACTGGACGCAAAGGAAAACGCGGCTACGCGCGCGGCTTCCCAAAAAGTGCTGGAACATCTTGTGCCGCGCATGCCGGAGTTGATCGGGGGTTCGGCGGATTTGTCCGGTTCTGTGGGTACTGCCGTAAAAGCCTCACAACGCCTCAATACAGCGACATACAAAGGCAATTATCTCTCTTACGGTGTCCGGGAATTCGGCATGGGCGCCATTATGAACGGACTTGCCTTGCACGGCGGCTTTATGCCCTACGCCGGCACGTTTATGGCTTTTTCGGATCAGGCCAAAAATGCCGTGCGTCTTGCCGCGCTCATGGGCATTCGCTTGGTATGGGTTTTCACGCATGACTCTATCGGCGTGGGAGAAGATGGTCCCACGCATCAGCCTGTGGAGCAGATCGCGGCCCTGCGCGCCACGCCCAACCTCCTGCTCTGGCGGCCATGCGACAGCGTTGAAACGGTCGCCGCCTGGAAGTGCGCTCTGGCAAGCCGCCATACTCCTGTCTGCCTTTCACTTTCGCGGCAGAAATTGCCGTTTATGCCGCGTGACGCGGCGCAGGTTGCAGCTGTCGCGAAAGGCGGTTACGTGCTGCGTGACTGTGAAGGCGAGCCGGATATCATTTTGCTGGCGACAGGCTCGGAAGTCGCCCTTGCCGTGGAAACGGCCGAACGCCTTGCCGCGCCGGAGGAAGGGAGCCGCCGGGCTCGCGTGGTTTCCCTGCCCTGCGCCGAGATTTTTGACGCGCAGGATGACGGCTACAAAGAAAGCGTGCTGCCGGACGCCTGCCGCGCGCGCATTGCCGTGGAAGCCGCGGCGCCGGACTACTGGCGCAAATATGTCGGTCTGGACGGCGCTGTGCTGGGCATGGCAACATTCGGCGCATCCGCTCCCGCGCCGGTTTTGTGTGAACGCTTCGGCTTTACTTCTGATCATTTGCTGAATATGGTCAAAGCTCTTCTCAGCGCCACAGACAAAAAGGTCCATCAATAGAATCATAGAGAAGAGACTATGCCCATTAAGCAATTACAAGACGTTGATATCAAAAGAAAAACACTTGTTATTCGGCAGGATCTCAATGCCCCTGTGAAAGACGGGCACATCACGAACGACAAGCGCATCCGCGCCGCTTTGCCTACCATAAAAACCGCACTTGCCGGGGGAGCAGGCGTTATTGTGCTTTCGCATTTGGGCCGCCCGACAGAAGAACAGTACGAAGAGCGGTTTTCACTCAAGCCTGTAGCCGAGCGTCTGACGAAACTGTTGGGCCTTGCCGTGCCGCTTGTCGCCGGGTTTGAAGACGCCAAGGCAGATCCGGGGCAGTGCGTGTTGATGGAAAATGTGCGTTTTCTCAAAGGCGAAAAAAAAAATGACCCAACGCTTGCCGCGAAACTCGCGGCACTTGGTGATGTGTATGTGATGGACGCCTTCGGCGCGGCCCATCGTGCGCACGCTTCTACCGAAGGGGCGGTTCGCCTTGCGTCTGTGGCATGCGCCGGCCAGCTGATGGCCGCCGAGCTTGCGGCTTTCGCCAAAGTGATGGACAGGCCGCAACGGCCGCTTGTCGCCGTCATCGGAGGTTCCAAGATTTCCACAAAACTGGGCCTTCTGAAGAATCTGCTTGACAAGATAGATAGCCTGATTGTGGGCGGCGGTATTGCCAATACCTTTCTGGCCGCGGCGGGCTGCAATGTAGGGGCCTCGCTTTGCGAAAGGGATTTGATTCCCGAAGCTGAAAAAATCATGCATCAGGCAAAAGCCCAGGGCAAGGAACTGCCTTTGCCGGTAGACGTGGTGACGGCCGCTGAACTGGTGCCCGGCCAAAAGGCCGTGTTACGGGAGGCGGGCGCTGTGCAGAACAAGGAGATGATTCTGGATATAGGCCCAAAAACTGTGGAACTTTATGCCGCGTTGCTGAACAAGGCGGCAACGGTTATCTGGAACGGGCCTGTGGGCGCGTTTGAAACAGATCTCTTCGGCGCGGGCACAGAGGCTCTGGCAAATATCCTGGCGAATTCAAAAGCTTTTGTTGTCGTGGGCGGCGGTGATTCTGTGGCGGCGGTGGAAGGCTATGGCCTTGCGGACAAAATGGGGTATATTTCAACCGGCGGCGGCGCGTCGCTGGAACTTCTGGAGGGCAAAGTGCTGCCTTCCGTCGCCGCGCTGGAAGATTGCGGATAACGTGTCGGGGCAACATTTCGGAGGCTTACAGTGCGGCGTTTTTATCAGGAAAGCTGGCAGGGGATACCGTTTACCGCCTTTTCGCACATTTCCTTTTTTCATCTGGCGGAACCGCGCTTCTACGCCGTTTTCTATGAAGAACTCTTCCGCCGCTACAAAAACTGGGACTCTCTGCCCGCCTGCTGGCGCGTCAACAAGCGTAAGGACGCCTGCTGGCTTTCCGGCCGCCTGCGCGCCATGCAGAAGAAAATCGGCCCGGTGCGCGTGCTTTCCATCGGCAGCGGCGTAGGCTATATGGAAAAAATGCTGCTGGACGAAATGCCGGAGATAGAACTGCACGTCAATGAGCCAAGCACTGTCGGCATGAAATGGCTGCGCAAGCATATCCCGGCCGAGCGCATATATATCGGCCTGCCTCCCGCCTGTCTGCCTTCTGACGTCTGCTACGACATGATATACCTTTCCACAGTGGATTACGGCATCCCCACACGCGGAATGGCGCATCTGCTCGGTGAGTTGCGCGCACTGCTCGCCCCGGGCGGCGAACTGTTGTGTCTTTCCGCATCACTGCTGCAGGAAGATTCCTTTATAGGCAGTCTTGTCAACACACTCAAAATAATTATACGCGGGGTACTGCACTGCCTCAGCATTCGCCGCCAGCAGTTCTGGGGCTGGCGGCGCACAAGGGCGGAATACCGCCGTCTTTTCCTTCAGGCTGAATTTAAAGACATTGAAGACGGCCGCCTCAACGACGGGTTTGACACATACTGGATTCGCGGCGCGTGACGCGCGCATTGTTATAGACATAGAAGCCTGAGAAACGGCACACTACTGGTTGCGCACACTGCTTATTCCGGCGGCGCGATCGCCTTCAGGGTGTTGGCCGGCCACAAAGCCGAACGGCGTCCGGCTCTGAATCTTTTTGTCCCGTTTAGTATGCCTTGCCAATATTTTCAATGACTTTTTGGCCCATAGACCTGCAGCCTACCAAAGTTTTTCCCGGTTCCATAATATCGGAAGTGCGAAAACCATCGCGCAGTGTTTGGCGAACCGCGTTCTCAACAAGGGAGGCCGCTTCGGGTATGTTCAGCCCAAGGCGCAGCAGCATGGCGCCGGAAAGAATGGCGGCAAGGGGATTTGCCTTGTCCTGCCCCGCTATATCCGGTGCCGAGCCATGTGCCGGTTCAAAAAGTCCGGGCCCGCCGGCCCCAAGGGCAGCTGAAGGCAGCATGCCGAGCGAGCCTGTAATCACGGCCGCCTCGTCTGAAAGGATATCGCCGAAAAGATTGCCGGTGAGGATAACGTCAAACTGTGAAGGCGCGCGTACAAGCTGCATGGCCGCGTTGTCCACATACATGTGGCTGAGTTCCACATCGCCGTAGTCTTTGTGCACGGCAATAACGACCTCACGCCACAGGCGCGAGGTTTCAAGCACGTTGCTTTTATCGACAGAGCATACTTTTTTACGGCGCAGCCGTGCTGCTTCAAAGGCCACTTTTGCGATGCGGCGGATTTCTACTTCCGTGTACAGCATGGTGTTGACGCCCGTGCGCAGCCCGTCGCGCATGATAATGCCGCGCGGCTCGCCAAAGTAAACATCACCCGTGAGTTCGCGCACAACGATCAGATCCAGCCCCTCGGCGGCTGTTTTGGGGTGCAACAGGCACGCGCCGGCGAGTTCCGGCATCAACATGGCCGGGCGCAGGTTGGCGAACAGGCCAAGGCTTTTGCGTATGCCGAGTAAACCCTTCTCCGGCCTTTTCTCCGGGTTTGCTGCGTCCCATTTCGGGCCGCCGACGGCGGCAAGATACACTGCGTCTGCATTGCGGCATGTTTCCACGGTTTCCGATGGCAGGGGCTCACCTGTGGCGTCCAGGGCCGCCCCGCCTATCAACGCCTTTGCAAATGTCAGTTCATGGCCGGTCTTGCGGGCGGCTGTCGTGATGGCGTCAACGCCCTGTGCGAGAATTTCCGGGCCGATGCCGTCGCCTTCAAGCAGACATATATGTTTTTTCATGGTTTGCTCTTCATGATTTTTGGAGACGTTCTTTAACATAGCCCACCAGGCCGCCCGCCGCCAGAATTCCTGACATGGATGCGGGCAGCGGCGGGCAAACGATCTCAAGGCCGCGTGTTATGTCGCGGACGCGCCCTGCTGCGGGGGCGATTTCCAGTTCGTCGCCTTCCTGAATTTTGTTTGCCTCCTCGCCCGCCTCCATAAGCAAAAGGCCCATGTTGAAGGCGTTGCGGTAGAAAATACGCGCAAAGCTGTGGGCAATGACCACAGGAATGCCCGCCCCCAGAATGGCTATGGGCGCGTGTTCACGCGAAGAACCACAGCCGAAGTTGCGCCCCCCCACCAGAATGTCGCCTTTGCGTACGCGCTTGATCCAGTCCGGCGCGAGACCGGACATGCATTTTGCGCCAAGAATTTTTTCGTCCGTGGTAACGAGATAACGTGCCGGGATAATGGCGTCAGTGTCAATATGGTTTCCCACTGTGTGGGCTGTACCTTGGTAGTTCATGCTGCCCCCCTGATCGTCTCCATGCTGTGGAATAATATTGCCTGCAACTGCCTGCAGATGTTGTTCTCTTCGGTCTATGCGCCTATCTGCTCCGGCCCGGCCACGCAGCCGGCCACAGCCGAGGCGGCGGCCACAACAGGGCTGGCAAGATAGACCTCAGAGGAAAGGCTGCCCATGCGGCCTTTAAAATTGCGGTTTGTGGTGGACACAGCCCGCTCGTTGTCGCCAAGAATTCCCATATGCCCGCCAAGACAGGGGCCGCAGGTGCAGGGCCCCACAATACAGCCCGCATCCATGAAGATTTCTATAAGGCCTTCTCTGAGGCATTGTTTCCACACCGTCGGCGTAGAGGGCAGCACAATGCAGCGCACGTTTTTGTCCACTTTCCGGCTGCGCAACAGTTCTGCCGCATCGCGCATGTCGCTGATTCTGCCGTTGGTGCAGGAGCCTATGATGACCTGTTGTATGTGCGTATTTTTGACTTCAGAAACCGGTTTGACGTTGGAGGGCAAATGCGGGCATGCCACCACAGGCTCACGGCCGGTCACATCTATGGCGACAACCTGATCGTATGGCGCGTCTTTGTCTGCGGCAAGCGAAACGTCAATACCCGGACGTCCGTGTTCGGCGCAGTAAGCGCGGGTCAGTTCATCCACCGGGAAAAGCCCCGCCTTTCCTCCGGCCTCAATTGCCATGTTGGCCATGGTGAGGCGCCCTTCCACCGGCAGTCTGTCAATGACTGGGCCGCCGAATTCCAGAGCCTTGTATAGCGCCCCGTCTACGCCGACGGCGCTGATGAGCATGAGTATCAGGTCTTTGGAGCGCAGCCAGCGGGGCATTGTGCCCGTGTAGTCAACGCGAATGGCCGGCGGCACTTTGAGCCATGTTTCGCCGAGCGCCATGGCCGCCGCAATGTCTGTTGAGCCCATGCCTGTGGCAAAGGCTCCCAGACCGCCATATGTGCAGGTATGGCTGTCTGCGCCGACAACCAAATCTCCCGGGCCGACAAGACCCTGTTCCGGCAGGAAGGTGTGTTCCACGCCACAGGCTCCTCCCTCGTAATAGTGGGTGATATTTTGCTCTTTGGCAAAGGCGCGCGCCGTTTTCACCTGATTGGCGGAGTCAATGTCTTTTTGCGGCGTAAAATGATCCATGATCAGGGCTATTTTATTTTTATCAAAAACCCGTTGCGCGTGCATGCCGCGAAAGGATTTGATGGCCAGCGGCGCTGTTATGTCGTTGGCGAGAACAAGCGAGACGCGGCATTGCACAATCTGTCCGTCGCGCTCCACAATGTCGCTGCTGTGTTTTTGTAAAATTTTTTGCGTCAGCGTTTTCGGCATGGGTTTCTCCTTACCCTGTTGTAACCATCATTCGGGATGTCAGACTAATTTATAATGGTTAAATGACATAACGAATTTGCCCTGTATTTACAGAGTGTGCCGAAGGTGCAGCCGCCCGTCTTCATCTTGATATTTTGCCAGTGAATTGAGTGCGTTAACATACGCCCGCGCACTGGCCACCAAGATGTCTGGGTGCGCGCCCCGGCCTATGGCGGTGTGTCCATTTTCCTTAAGACGCACGGTCACTTCGCCGAGCGCGTCTGTGCCGCCGGTGATGGCGTTGATGGAATATTGTTCCAGCTCTGTTTCACGGCCTACAATCTCTGCAATCACATTGAAGAGCGCGTCAACCGGCCCCGCGCCGAAGCCGGCCCCGCTTTTTGCCATGCCGTCCACATCCATGATGACTGCGGCTGTAGGCGGCACGCCACCCGCGTCGGAGCTTTGCACACTCACATGCCGCAGGCGGAATCGGTCGGGAATGCGGTAGATTTCTTCCTGCAGCAGAGCCATAAGGTCGTCGTCATGCAGTGTTTTTTTGCAGTCGGCCAGATGTTTGACCGCTTCAAAAAGTGTATTGAGCTGATTCTCGTCAAGCTTGCAGCCCATGCTTTCAAATTTGCTGCGCACGGCGTTGCGGCCCGAGTGCTTGCCTATGACAAAGTTGCTCTCTTTGCGCCCCACGGACTGCGGTGTCATGATTTCATATGTTTCACGATTTTTAAGCATGCCGTCCTGATGGATGCCGGACTCATGCGCAAAGGCGTTCGCGCCGACGACGGCCTTGTTGTCGGGGATGGGCATTCCTATGGTCATGGCAAGCAGACGGCAGGAGGGATAGATCTGCTCTGTGACAATGCCGTGGCTCAGGCCGAAGTAGTCCCTGCGCACGGCAAGCGCCATGACGACTTCCTCAATCGCCGCGTTGCCGGCGCGTTCGCCTATGCCGCACAGCGTCACTTCGGCCTGACGCGCGCCCACCTTGAGCGCGGCCAGAGTGTTGGCCGCGGCGAGCCCCAGATCGTTATGGCAGTGCACGCTGAATATGGCCTTGTCGCTGTTGGGCGTGTTGTTGATCACGTAGCTTATCAGCGCTGCATATTCCTCCGGTTGGGCATACCCTACCGTGTCGGGCAAGTTGATCACGCGCGCGCCGGCCTTAATGGCTGTTTCCACAACGCGGCAGAGGAAGTCGCGCTCGGAGCGGGAGGCGTCTTCAGCGGAAAATTCCACATTATCCGTGCATGCAGCGCTGCATTTGACGCCGGTGCTTATCATTTTGAGCACGTCTTCGGGACTTTTGCGCAACTTGTGTTTCATGTGCAGTGGCGATGTTGACAGAAACAGGTGGATACGCGGATTTTTCGCGACATTGACGGCTTCCCAGCAACGGTCAATGTCGCTTTCAAGGCAGCGGCACAGGCCCGCTATCTGCATATCCCCAGCCTCTGAGGCAATAGTCCGCACAGCGGTGAAATCCCCCAGGCTTGACGCGGGGAATCCCGCTTCCAGCACGTCCACGCCGAGCTTTTCCAGCTGATGGGCGAGACCGAGTTTCTCCTGCAAATTCATGGTGGCGCCGGGCGACTGTTCGCCGTCACGTAGAGTTGTGTCAAAAAAATAAACATTGTTTTGCATGATATCTGGTTCCCTCTGGGACGAAAAACAGGGCGTATTGTTAAGATAAAATATATTGATTTCAATTGTGGTATGAAACAGACGGCACTGCAACAACGTTCTTCATCGCGATTACCCCTGACTTCAGATCAGGTCAATTGTCCGTAGGCGACAGGGCGCGCAAAATCTGGCGGTTGCGTCGGGGCAATATGAAAAAGGTATAGACAAGACCTCCTGTAATGTAGATGACGCACAAAAGAAAGCCCATAAACCTGGGGAGGGAAATCACGAGCGCGAGAAGGAAAAGAAAAACAAGCATGGCGCGTATGGGATGGGCACGCAACAAGGCATACTCTTTAAAAGAAAAATAACGTACGGAACTGATCATCAGCACGCCGGCGCCGATGGTCAGAAACAGAGCCGCATACGGCGTTGCCGGCGTGAGAAAGTCCGGCAGAACAGCGGCGAAAAAAATAAAGCTCACAGCAGTGCAGCCTCCCGCCGGAATGGGCAGGCCGATGAAGAAGCATTTACCCACAGCCGTACTGCTTATGTTGAAACGCGCGAGTCTGAGCGCGCCGCACGCAGTGTAGATAAAGGCCGCCGCCACGCCCAGACGGCCGAAATGCTGTAACTGCCATTGCCAGAGCAAAAAGGCCGGTGCAAGGCCGAAGGCGACCATATCCGCAAGCGAATCATACTGCACGCCGAATTCGCTCGCCGTGTTTGTCAGGCGGGCGACCCTGCCGTCCAGGCCGTCCATGAGTGCCGCGAGCAGAATTGCCATGCCGGATGTTTCATAGCGACCCTGCACCGCCCACACCATTGCGAGAAAGCCGAAAAACATGCTCAACGTCGTGATCATGTTGGGCAGCAGGTAAACCCCTTTGTGCGGCTTCTTTTTTTCCATGGCGTTGTTCGATTATCCGCGGCGGACGATGATGCTTTGCCCCGCAAAAACCCGTTCGCCGATCTGCACCGCGCTAACATAACCCCGCGGCAGATAAAGGTCAACTCGCGAACCAAAGCGTATCATGCCGCAGCGTTGTCCGCGCGCGAGGGCATCGCCCACTTCCGTGCGGCAGACGATGCGCCGCGCGACAAGGCCGGCTATCTGCACCATGGTCCATGCCAGGCCTTCTGTATCGCGCAGCAAAAGGGCGCAACGTTCGTTGTCCGCAGATGCCTTGTCCAGGGATGCATTGAAAAATTTCCCCGGCCAGTAGCGTATTTCTTCCACAGTGCAGTCAATAGGAACGCGGTTGACATGCACATTGAAGAGGTTCATGAAAATGCTGACGCACTGACGCGTCTGTCCGCTGAAAGGATCCGGTCTTTCCGTAATATGCAGAATGCGCCCGTCGGCTGGGCTAACGGCAATATTCGCGCCTTGGGGGACGACCCGCTCTGGATCCCGAAAAAAATGTATGGTGAAAGCGCAGGAGGCAAGCGAGAGCAGCGCCGCAACGCCAAGGCCGAGAAAGGCGAAAACAACGGCCGCAAGCGCTGTCAGGCATATGCAGGGCCAGCCTTCAGGGGCAATGCCGCTGTGTGGTTGACGCATGGCTTCTCCAATTTATTATAAATAGTTATAAGTGAATACTCCACCTGCTAAAGCCGGCGACATCGGCTTCGCCGATACTGAGTGGACGCCTGAGCGTCCGCTTCGCGGCGTTTCTCAAAGATATTCTGCGTGATTTTCAGGCGGCTGTGAAAGAGGCGGCAGAGTTCTTCCATTTGGATTATCTTGATTTTCAGCCATGCCAGTCGGCGTTGCGCCGCGTCCGAGGCCATGTAGAGAATATCTGTTGCGCCGCGTGCGGAGCGCACTTGGCCACTTTGTATGGACTTACTGCCTTTCGTTAGTTTTTGTCAAATATGAATACGTTTGGAGAGATTCACTTTCGCAATGACTTGAAACTGCTAATCAATTGTTTTTACATGATAAAAATATCAAAAACCTTACGAAGATGACTCTCTATGCTTGCGACCGGGCGCGTTTTGCCGTTATAAGGCAGGCATGGATCCTCTGACACATGCAGCTTCCGGCGCAGTTGCTATGCTGGCTCTGCCGCAACGCCCCGCAACCCGTATGGCGCTGCCGCTGGCTGTTCTGGCCGCAGCAGCTCCTGATGTCGACGTTTTTTTAGCTTCTGGGCCGTTGCAGTTTTTGCTGCTGCACCGCGGCATCACGCATTCGCTTGCGGCTTTGCCCTTGCTGGGCCTTGTGCTCGCCTGCCTCGCCCGGCCGCTCTGGCGCGGGCAAACTCCCGGCCATTGGCGTTTTGTCCGTGTGTGGCTTTTTATGAGCGCCATGGCGGCGCTGCATGTATGGCTTGATGTGGTGACAACCTACGGCACCATGATTTTTTTGCCCTTTTCCTGCGAGCGCGTACGGTTGAACAGCGTTTTTATTATTGATCCGCTGCTCACTCTGCCTCTGGTATGGGCTGTGCTGCGCTGGCGTTTGCTGCGCGGACGGATTTTGTTTGTACTTGGCTGGCTGCTGGTTTATCCGGCGCTCGGCACAGGCTTGAACGCGCTGCACACGGCAACAACACAGGAGCGTCTTGTCGCGGGGGGACGCATGGCAGAGCAGATTACCGTGCTGCCGGACGTCTTTGCCCCTCTGTTCTGGCGGGCGCTTTTTGTCGAAAAAACACCACGTGGAAGGCTGGTGTTCGAACAGAGCCTTGACGTTCTCGGTCGACCGCGCGGCCCGGAGATCGCGCACAAAGCGGCACCGGATGATATGGTGCGTAGGCTCGCCAGCGTTTCAACAGTCTGCGGCGTTTTCTTTGACTTTGCCATATTGCCCGTTATTGCCCCGTTGCGCCCGCAGGATGCGCAAGCGCCCGGCGGGCGGGCGTATCTGCTGCACGACCTGCGCTTCGGCAGCGGCCTTGCTTTTGCGCGCGCGCTGATGGCAATTCGTCCCAATGCCGACATTCCTTTTCAGCTTATGGTTGAACTTGTCGGCGACGGTCAAAACAGTGCTGACGCTGCCAGCGGGCACATATGGACGGCAGGAGCGCGCCTGGCCGGTGAACGTCTGCGTTTTGCCGATAGCGGGCGCGATTCCGGGTGGCAGGCCCCGCGCGCGCCGGCCCCTGCCTCGTTTGCGGCATGGCTTGTCGGCCTGCGCTGAAGTATATCCTGATCTGTCATGCAGTATAATAACAATTTATAATCATAATAAAATCATAACAGTTGCGATTGCCGGCGGCGGCTTGGGTATGGTTAAAAATACAGATGCGTCAACAAAAGCTGAACATTCTTTTTTTTATGGAAGACCTTTGCTACGGGGGCACGCAGCGCCAGACTCTGGAACTGGCCTGCCGGCTGGACAGGAAGCGTTTCACCCCGGCAATGCTGACGCTCACCGGCCCGACAGATATGGACGAGGCGGCCCGCGAGGCCGACATTGTCGTGCACCATCTCGGCAGGAGCCTGAAGCCCGCGCCGTTGTTTTTTCTGCGTCTTTGCAGGGCGCTGCAAGAGCGCAAGCCGGATATTCTGGTTCCCTGCACAGCCCTGCCCAATATATGGGGAAGGATCTGGGGGCGCCTTTTGCGTGTGCCGGTTGTTGTCGGCACATGCCGGGGCGGCGGCGGTCCGGCGCGCCAGCACGAGCGACTGCTCTGGCGGCTGACGCATCATTTAATTTGTAATTCAGCAGCACTATATCAGAAACTTCAAGGTATTGGCGTTCCTGTGCGGCATGTCAGCTGTGTCGCGAACGGAGTGGACGTTGACCATTTTGTTCCGGGCGCTCTTCCTTCTTCCGGGCGGGAGCCTGTAATTTTGTGTGTGGCGCGTCTGGCTCGCGACAAAGATCATCTGACATTGCTGCGGGCTTTTTCGCAGCTTTTGCAGACACAGCCCAAGGCGCGTTTGCGCATTGTGGGGGACGGCGGGGAAGCCGCAACGCTCCGCGCTTGGGCTGAACGCCATGCGGCAGGAGCACGGGTTGATTTTTTCTCTGGCAGTGCGGATATGCGCGGGCATTATGCGGCGGCCCGCGTGTTTGCGCTCTCTTCTGTGCGGGAAGGTCTGCCCAACGTGATTCTGGAGGCAATGTCATGCGGCCTGCCTGTCTGCGCGACGGCGGTGGGCGGTACCCCCGCGCTGATTCAGGAGAATGTGAACGGTCTGCTCTCGCCTGCCGGCGACGCGTCGTCGTTGGCCCGCAACTGTGTGCGTCTGCTCGCCGACCCGTCGCTGTGTGACGTGATGGGCCGTGCGGGCAGGGAACTGGTGGTGCGGGATTTTTCCTTTACAGCCATGGTTGAGGCGCATCAGCGGATTTTTGTCCGGTTGTGGGAAGCGTATGGACAAGGTTAGTCGGAAGCGTTTGATTGCGGCCCGGTTCGTGATCACGGCATTTTTTTGCCTCGCGCCGGGCGCTGCGCCGGCGGCGGATGCGGCGTATGAAGTGACGGAACTCTGGACGGGCGCGCTTTTTACATCCACGTACAGGGTTGGTCTGTGTTTTTCCACCCAAGGCGCCGTGCGGGGCGTTGTGCTGTTGCGTTTGAGCAACGGCAAGATAGACGTGTACCATATTGTCGGCACGGTGCATGACAATGATATTGAAGCCGCGCATTCGTCCGGACACAGCTTCAAGGGGCGTCTTGTCGCGCCGGACAAGGCAGAAGGAATCGTCACACTGAAAAATGGTGCCAAAATAGAACTGGAAGGCAGGCGTGAACAGAATGTCGCGCTCGTGCCGGAAGACTGCGCGCCTGTGCCGGAATAACGGCACGCGCACAAACAAGCCCATGTCATTGGGAGGGGTATGATTCTGTTGTGGCTGTTGCCGGCTGTTGCGCAGGTTGTTTTTCTTCTGCTTCTAGCCCGCGCAGGGCGCGGGCTGGCTGTGAAAGAGGCGCTGGATCGCGCGGCCGACTCGGCTGTTCCGGAAGACAGGTGGCCGGGCGTCGGTCTTGTCATTCCCGTCGCGGGCGCGCATCCGCGCATGGCCGATGCTTTGAAAAGCCTGCTTGGGCAGGACTATCCCTGTCTGTTGCCCGTGCTCGTGACTGCGACAGATAAGGAACCTGCAGCAGCGCTGATACGCGATCTACAAAAAAATTTTCCTGCCGCGCGTCATGTTGTATCCGGGCAGGCGCAAGGCTGCGGTCAGAAGAATCACAATAGTCTGAGCGGCGTAGCAGCCTTAGGAGAGGAGGCGGATGTGCTTGTTTTTTGCGACAGTACGCATTTGGCCCGTCCGGATTTTCTCCGCTCTCTTGTGGGACCCATTGCGCGTGGAGAGGCTGAATTTTGCACGGGCTATCATCTTGTGCGGCCGCGCGACGCACGGCCCGTCACTCTGGCCTATGCGCTTTGCGTGCTGTTGATGCGTCTTTTGCAGGCGCTTGCGCCCTTCACCCAGCCTTGGGGCGGAGCCATGGCCATGAGCCGTGCCGCTTTTATGCGCTGTTCTGTTGCTGAACTCTGGGCGCGTAATGTGGTGGACGACTGCTCGCTGGCCGGGGTTTTGCCGGCCTGCGGCGCACGCGTGCGTTTGTGCCCTTGCGCACTGCTGGCGACAGAGACCATTGCGTACCCGCTGCCGGTCTGGCGGGCCTGGATGAACCGGCAGGTGCTTTTTCTCAAATTTTGTGTTCCGGAGCAGTGGCTTTTACTCGGTCTGATGGCTCTGTGCATGCTTTTGCCGCTTTGCTGCACCGTTGCGGCCTTGTTTGCCGCTTTACTGCACCTCATGCCGGAAGCGGCCGTGCCGGCCTTGCTGCATCTGGCGGCGCTCACGGGCATTCTTTATGTCTGGCGGGGCTTTTTGCTAACGCCTGTGCCGATCCTGCCCTGGCTCTGGGCTTTTGTTTACGCGGTCTGCATGTTCGCGTATGTGTATGCGGCCGGCCTGACGGCAAAGGGCATTGTGTGGCACGGCATTGACTACACTGTCGGCCGCGGCGGCACGGTGCTCGCCACGCGGCATGGTCAGCAACAGGGCCCGCCTGTGTGAAATCCTACGGATTTCCCCCTACGCGGCCAGATTTGCTTCTCCTTCGACTTTCTGTTACCTAGAATAGCCTGACCATGTGTATTCCCAGCCGCTATTGAAGAAGTGCGCATGCCGATACTCCGACATTTCTTTGAAAAATTTCTCGCCGACTTTCTGCAGGTGTACAAGGTGCTGCCGCGGCCGTTGCGGCACGCCACCCTACGCGTTTTTTGCCATATTATCGTTCTGGCTTGTCTGGAAGTGTCCGCCATCCTGTCCATTTCCCTGCTGACAGTCAGCATTGCCGCTCCGGAAAAATTGCGCGATCTGGCGCCCGTCGCCGCGCTTTTCCGCGTTGTTCCCCAACTGGAGGACCTTTGTGCGGAACCGCGCGGCTTTGCCCTGCTGATTTCCTCCATCGTTGTGGCGCTCATTGCCGTAAAAAACGGCATGTTGGCCTTTGTGGGATTGGGCACGGCACGGCTGGGCGAAGAAATAGCCCTGTTCGCCGGCGAAACTGTTTTCCGGCACTATCTCTACAGCCCGTATATGGTCCATCTGGCAGGAGACAGCCTACGGATGTTCCAGGCCTTGTCCTGGCGAACAAATCTCGGGAATTTTGTCATCAACCTCATGACAATTTACAGCTACGCGGTGATCACCATCGCCATGCTGGTGACGCTGGTTTCCGCGACGCCGCAAATGATATTGCTGATTATTCTCTCCGTGGTACTGGCGTCTGTCCTGATCTACAAAAGCCTCAAATGCTCCATGGACAGGGCTGGCGAGATCGCGGCCGAATGCGGACGTCGGGAAAACGCGGCCACCATGAACGCCATGCACGGCATACGCGAAGCCCTTATCTACCGCCAGCAGAAGGTCTTTTTTGAAGCATTCCGCAATGCCTGTCGGGACGGCATCCCCGACAGGACTTTTTTAACCGTGTCGCCGCCCATTCCCACATGGACGTTGGAGACAGTCGGCTTTCTGGTGATTCCGGTGACACTGTGGGCCATGTACATCCTGCAGGACGCTTCCATGGCGCGCATTACCGGCGTGTTGACCATGATCATGCTGATCTCGTGGCGTGTGCTGCCTATGCTCAACCGCTCGCTCTCCGCGCTCGTTTCCGCGCGGGGGATGCGCCATGCGGCTATGGACTGCCTTGCCCGCGTGGAGAACGCGATTGCAAACCCCGCCCCTGAGTCGCCCGCGCCGGACCCGAACTTTACGCTGCATGAGGGCATTGCCTTTGTAGATGCGAGCTTTCGCTACCCCGGCGCGCAAGAAGACAGTCTGCACAACCTCAACTTTTACATCCCCTGCGGCGCGCGCGTCGGCATTATAGGCCAGTCCGGAGCTGGAAAAAGCTCCATTGTCGGCATGATAAGCGGGCTCGTACAGCCCACGGCCGGGGCCATGCTGGCAGACGGGCGCATGCTCGATCCTCCGGTGCTCGCGGCTTACACCATGTGCGTGGGCTATGTGCCTCAAACGTCCTATATCATGCCGGGCACGTTGGCGGAAAACGTGGCTTTCAGCCAATGGGGCAAGCCCTGCGACGAAGAAAAAGTGGAAAAAGCCTGCCGCATGGTCGCTCTGGATATTGCGCAAACGCGCGGTATAACTATGCGCGTGGGAGAAAAGGGGGCGGGGCTTTCTGGAGGACAGGCGCAACGCCTTTCCATCGCGCGCGCGCTGTACGCCAACCCGTCCCTGCTGATACTGGACGAGGCCACGAGCTCGCTGGACACAGGGGTGGAGACCAGCATTATGAACACCATTTTCTCTCTTCCAAAATCCATCACTACAGTCGTAGTAGCGCACCGGCTCTCCACAGTCGAACGGTGCAGCATGCTCTTGTGGATAGACAAGGGCAAGCTCGTAGACAGCGGACCACCATCTGTTATTTTACCGAAATATATGCAGTTTTTGACAGCAAAAGAAGAAACAAAAATTTTTTGAAAAAAAACAGCCCAAAAGCCTTTACACAGGATAAGATTTTTTATAAATAGTAATAGTTCTTGTTAACGAGAAAGTATTTATAAACCATTTTACAAACAAGGAGCAGACAATGGGCAAAACACAGGATAACCTTATGACGGCTTTTGCTGGCGAATCCCAGGCCAACCGCAAATACCTCGCTTTCGCCGAGACGGCTGACAAAGAAGGTTTGCCCCAGGTAGCCAGACTCTTTCGCGCCGTTGCGACCGCTGAAACCATTCACGCGCACGCCCACCTGAAAAGCGCCGGTCATATCGGCGACACCGCCGCCAATCTGAAAGCCGCGCTGGAAGGTGAAACGTGCGAATTCACAAAAATGTATCCGGATATGATCAAAGATGCCAAGGCCGAAGGCAACGATGCCGTAGCCAGATACTTTGATTACGTCAAGAAAGTGGAAGAAGTGCACGCCACTCTGTACAAAAAAGCCATTGCCAACCCCTCCGGTCTGGCAAAAACAGATTATTATGTCTGTAAATTCTGCGGCTATACACACGAGGGCCAATGTGACTCCTGTCCCGTGTGCGGCGCGAAATCGACGGCTTTTTTCAAAGTGGAATCCTGCTGTAAATAAACACAAGGCTGTCTGCAAGAGCCGCCTTGCGGCGGCTCAATTTGTCCAGCTCTTCAAACGTGCCTTTGACCTCGGCAAGGCAGAAGCAGGCTGGCGAATTCGCGCACACAGAGAAGGGCGGGGAACAGTCCCCGCCCTTGAAGAGATTTTTCGGGATTGAATTTTACAGCACCTTGAATTTGTGCACCTCGTTTGTTTGCCCGTCTATTACATGTACGGCGCAAGCGATGCACGGGTCAAAGGAATGGATGGTGCGCAGAATTTCCACCGGTCGTTTGGGATCAGCCACTGGCGTGCCGACAAGGGCTTCTTCGGCCGCACCGGGCACATTTTGGCCGTCGCGCGGTCCTAGATTCCAGGTAGTGGGCACCACAAGTTGAAAATTGGCAATCTTGCCGTTTTCGTCAGTGCGCAGCCAGTGTGAGAGCCCACCGCGGGGCGCATTCAAAAAGCCGACGCCCTTGGCGTTTTTGGGCGCTTCGTAATCTGCCGCAATCTTTTTGTCGCCTTTGCCGATATTAGCCTCGTATTCGTTGAGCCAGGTCTCAATCCGCTGGGCAATGGCGAGGGTTTCAATGCCGCGGGCGACAGTGCGCCCCAGCGTCGAGAAAAGGGCCTCGTGCCCCACGCTCAGACTTTTGAGCACATGATCCACCAACGGCTTCACTGTTTTGTGATTTTGCGCATAGGCAACCAGCATTTGCGCCAAAGGGCCTGTTTCAACAGCGCGGTTGTCATAGCGGGGCGCTTTCAGCCAGGAATAACGATCTTTGTCGCCCAATTGGGTGAAGGCGGGCCTGGTTTCGCCTTGATAAGGGGACATGGCTTTATCGCCCTCGTACCAGCTGTGGCGGACATGTTCAGCGATTTTTGCCGGGTCAAATTTTTGTGCCTCGGTGATTTTGCGGTTGTAAATAACGCCGGGCTTGAGCCAGCGGCTGTTCAGGTCGCGCTCGCCGCCGGCAGCGGGAAATTCGCCAAAAGCCATGAAGTGTTGTGTGCCGCCGAAAGATGCCCAGTTTTTATATCCTTCCGCTACAGCGAGTAAATCCGGAATATAGTATTGTTCAATGAAGTCTTTTGTCTTTTTGTAAATCTCGCGGAATTCATTGATTCGCGCGAGTGTGAGCGCTTCATAACATGTGACGCCACCGCCCACGGTAAACTGGGTGTGCGGGTTTTTGGCGCCGAATACCGCCATGCCGCGCGCGGCTTCCACCTGCACGTGCAGCGCTTTCAGATAGTTGGCCGTGGCAATGAGATTGACTTCGGGATCAAGCTGGTATGCCGGATGCCCGCCCAGGAAATAGGCGTTCGTAAAGGGGCCGAGCTGGCCGCTGTCAACGAATGCCTTGAGTTTTACCTGCACGGCTTTGTAGTCGTCCGCCGTTACCTTGCGTTTTGATATGGCGACGGCGATTTTGGCCGCCTTGACCGGGTCGGCCTGGATGGCGGCTGTGATGTCTACAAAATCAAGCGCGTGCAGATGGTAGAAATGCACCACATGGTCGTGCAGAAACTGCATGCTCAGCACCAGATTGCGGATGAAGGTGGCGTTAGCCGGAATGGGCTTGTTGATGGCGTCTTCCAGCGCGCGGGTGGAAGCCAGCCCGTGAATGTATGTACAGACACCGCAGGTGCGCTGTGTAAAATGCTGGGCATCGCGCGGGTCACGCCCTTTCAGAATAATTTCAAGGCCGCGGAATAGCGTGCCGCAACTCCTGGCTTCTTTGATTTTGCCGTTTTCCACTTCTACTTCCACACGCAAATGGCCTTCAATACGGGTCAGCGGATCCACTACCACCGAACCTGTATAGTTGCTCTGTGCCGTTTTTATAGCTTGGCTCATAATTCCAAATTCCCCCTAGTTCTGATAAAATGGCGTCATGTCGTCCCAGAATCCAGGCTCGCTGCAGCCAATGCAGGGATGCCCGGCTCGAACCGGCCAATTGGTGTCGTTAAACAGAACCTTGGGACAATTATTATAGGTCTGCGGGCCCTTGCAGCCGACATTATAAAGACACCAGCCTTTTCGGGCTTCTTCGGAATTGAAGGAAGGCGCGAATTCATTGTCGTCAAAGTGCTTGCGGCGTTCACAGAGATCATGGATGCTCTCGCCGAAGAATATGACAGGACGGCCGTTTTCATCCAGATCAATCTTGTCGCCCTTGAGGTATGCCACAATCGCGCCCACGAGATTGAGCGGATTGGGCGGACAGCCGGCAATGTTGATTGCCTTGATGCCGAGATCGGCAAAACAGTCGTTGATTCCCTTGGCCGCGGTGGGATTGGGTCTGGCCGCCTGAACGCCGCCGAAACAGGCGCAGGTGCCCATGCTTATCACGCCCTTGGCCTTGGGAAGAATGCGTTTGCACATATCATGCATTGTGTGCCCGGCAACATAGCCGTATTTGCCGTCCAGAGCGGTGGGGATGGCGCCCTCGACAACACAGATGAAACCATCGGGGTTGTCCACAGCTTGATTCAGGGCTTCTTCAGCCGCTTCACCGGCGGCGGCCATAATGGTTTCGTGGTAATCCAGAGAAATGGTGTCCAGAATCAAAGCTTCAATCAAGGGTTTACAGGTGAGCAGCAGCGCTTCAGAGCAACCTGTGCATTCTGCCGCGTGCAGATACACCACAGACGGGCGGCGTCCTGTCAACACCGCGGCTACTTCTGAAGCAAAGGCAGGCTCCATGCCCATGGTTACCGCTATTGCGGTGCAGAATTTCATAAAATCGCGGCGGCTTATGCCCTGGCGTTCCAAACGCTCTTTTCCGCTTGTTTTGCCCAGCCCCACAGCAATACGCATAATAGCCTCCTGGCAATGGTGATGGTGAGTGAAAAGCCGGTACAAAACCCAGCCACAGGGTTTTTGACTGGCAGCGTTCCGACGGGAATGCTTCCGATGGGGAACTGCTATAAGCATTGAACATAACTAGTATTTAATTATTAAAATTTCGAGCATTATTTTCAAGCTGACTGCCCTTGACCTCTTTCTTCAGCAGCTTTTGCGGCAAATTCCGGGGCCGTACCGACGCACCATGCCCGCTTGCGGGCAAGGCTGATTCGCTCCATGCGCAACAGCTTCCATACACTGTGCTTTGCCAGTCCCAATTCTTGCGCCAAAAGCGCTCCGTCCCACTGCCCGAATCCTTCCGGCGGTTCTTGTTCAAGCTTTTCCAGAACAGCCTTTTTGAAGGCCGAATCCAAATGCGTTGGGCGTCCCGTTCGCGGCTTGTCCATAAGGCCGTGTAAGCCTGACTCAATAAATCGTCCTTTCCAGCGCATTACTGTAGCTGCACTGGTATGGAGGCGCGTCACGATGCTCTGCACTGTCTCTCCCGCTATACAGGCCAGGACTATCCGAGCTCTCTGAACCGTGCCGGATGGCGTTGTCCGACGCGCTGCAAGTTCTTTAAGGCGCACCAGCGTGTCCGCATCACAAGGAATCAACCGGGAAACTTTACTCATCGTGCCTCCTGTTCAAGCACGAATATCGTCTAGTTGAAATTTTAGCAATTAGACGCCAGTGTCTAAACATTGCGAAAATGAATCTCTCCGAACGTAGGGCAATCGAATAAATTTTACATAATACATTACACGCGCACCCTTGACGTCACACACGGAAGTAGTCAGAATATATAGTGGAACATAAAATAGCATAACCGACATCGCGCCGACAGGCAAGCGTTGAACGCCGGGGCAGGCCGTGATCATTGGACTTGGCATTGATATTGTTGATATTGCGCGCCTTGAAGCAATTTATAGCCGTTTTGGGAGGCGTTTTCTGGAAAAATTTCTCACGCCCCGCGAACTCTCGGCCCTGCCCGACAAGGCCCTGTCCTATTTCGCCGGACGCTTCGCGGCAAAAGAAGCCGCTGTCAAAGCCCTCGGCACAGGTTTCAGCCGCGGCATAGGCCCGCGGGATATTGAAACCCTGCGCAACGAAAACGGAGTTCCTCAACTCCATTTTCTGCAGAAAGCTGCGTTGCGCGCGCAAAACCTCGGCGTTGCGCGCAGGCATCTTTCCATCAGCCACGAACGCTCTGTGGCTGCGGCCGTTGTTGTGCTGGAGGCGTAATGCTGTCAAACACCGCTGTCATCAACGCTCTTTCCCCCCTGCCGCTGCCTCATGAAATGCGGGAATGGGACGCACAGACGATATCCCTCGGCTTTCCTGAAGTCATGCTCATGGAAAACGCCGGCCGTGCCGCCTTTGACGTATTGCGGCGCTCTCTCCCGAACATCGCCAATGAGCGCGTCTGGCTTTTTATGGGCGGCGGGGGCAACGGCGGCGACGCTGCCTGCCTGGCCAGGTATCTTCTGGACGCCGGATGCCGTGTGCTCGTGTCGCACACAAAGGCCCTCGGCATGTACAGGGGCGGGGCGGCCAAACACATACGCATGGCGAAAGCCGCGGGCGTCGTCTTTGCCCCCTTGAACCACCGCATTCAGGACAACGCGCCGGCTATTCTGATAGACGGTCTGCTCGGCACCGGTTTTGTCGGCGAACTGCGTCCGCCGCTCCGGGAACTCGTTGACCTTATAAACACGCTCGCCCCATCCCGCTTTGTGCTTTCGTTGGACATCCCTTCAGGGCTTCACGGCGTTACAGGCAGACCATCGCCGGTTGCCGTGCGCGCCAACGCCACTGTCAGTTTTGCCGCGGCAAAACCGGGGCTGGTTTTGCCTTGGGCCAAACACTGGACAGGCCGGCTGCATATTCGTCCTGTCGGCATACCCGCGCTTGTAAGTTCAAAAGCTCCGTGCAGCGCCCGCTTGCTGGACGGTCGCTGCCTTGCCTGTCTGCCGCATATTCCGCACGACGCGTATAAAAACAGATTTGGCCATGTTCTGGTGATCGGGGGTATCCCCACATACAGTGGCGCGGCGCATCTGGCCGCGCTGGCCGCATTGCGCGCGGGCGCCGGGCTTGTCACAGCAGCAGCGCCAGCCGCCTCCGCGTCGGCAATCAGGAGCAGCCTGCGGGAAGTCATGACGCTGCCCCTTGGAGATGCGGGCGGCAAAACATGGCCGACAACTCTTCCCGGCAGCCTGCTGGAACTGCTTGTCCGCTCGGACGCGCTGGTTGTCGGCCCCGGCATGGGACGCACTGGGGATGCGGCCGTGTTTTTAACAGCACTGCTGTCGTTGCCGAAGCGCCCGCCCGCTGTATTTGACGCAGACGCCCTGATGCTGCTGGCCGAGCGGCCGGATACGCTACGCACAATCAACGAGCGTGACATCCTGACGCCGCACCCGGGCGAGGCCGCCGCCATGCTGCATGCAGACACGGCCGGTGTGCAGTCCGACAGACAGGCGGCGCTGAACAGCCTTTGCAACTTGTGTCCCTGCGCCGTCGTTCTCAAAGGCGCGGGCACGCTGGTGGGCCAGAAAGGCATGCCCGTGCTGATAAGCCCTTACGATGTTCCGCAGTTGGCGACCGCCGGTGCAGGAGACGTTCTGGCCGGCTGTTTGGGCGCTCTGCTTGCCTGTGCCGACACACATACGCCGGCAAGCCTTGCAGCGGCAGCATTGGGCGTTGTTCTGCACGCTCTTGCAGGACGTGTGTGCGCGAAAGCCTTCCCCGCGCGCGGCAACACAGCGGGCGAAGTGGCCGACGCGATTCCCATTGCGCGGGCCAAAGCCGCTCAATCCGCGCCGGACGAGGGAATACTGCCGTGGCCGGAATAATTCTGCATACCATTGAAGACACAGAAAAGGCAGCACGGAGACTTGCACGCTGTCTGCAGCGGTATGCCGCTGTGAGAGCCCTGCTGCTGCGCGGGCCGCTCGGCAGCGGGAAAACCGCTTTTACCGCGGCACTTGTGCGCTCTTTGCCGGGGTGCGAGCTGGCGGAAGTGGCCAGCCCTTCCTTTACCATCTGCCACCACTATCCGACAACGCCCCCTGTTCTGCACGGCGACCTGTTCCGTTGCCGGAGTTCGCTGCCCGAAGAAATTATTGAAGGGCTGGACGACAAGGCCGTTCTGAGCATTCTGGAATGGGCGGAACATCTGCCCGCTGCATATCTGCCGGACGAATTTCTGGACATATCGTTTAAGACAGACGAACATAATCGACTGATGACGCTGGCCGCCCACGGCCACAACGCGGAAAAGCTGCTGCACACTCTGTGTGAAGATGCCCTATCTCATAACGATGCATTCAGGCAAGGGGCATGTATATGCGCTCCGCTGCCGACAGGCAAGAAACATTCAGACAACACGGTTGCATGAAGGCTGTATTCAACAGTTTTCAGGAAGTTCAGGAATATCTGGCCGGTCTTGGCCTGTTTCATATTGACTTAAGCCTTGGGCGCGTACGGCGCGCGTTGGCTGCCCTCAAGATAACCCCGCCTCCTTTTGTGACAGTGCAGGTTCTCGGCACCAACGGCAAAGGGTCCACTGCCTCCTTTCTGGCATCGCTCTGTACTGCGCACGGTTGCCGTACCGGTTTGTACACTTCGCCGCATTTTGTCTCTCCGACGGAGCGTATCCGTGTGGACGGCCGCCCCGTGCCTGAAGGCAGATGGGTTTCGGCCGCCAACAAGCTCATGCATGCCACCGCTGGCCTGACGTATTTTGAATGGCTGACGGTCCTGGCCCTGTTGTTGTTTATTGAGGACGGCGTTGAAGCCGCCATTCTAGAGGCGGGCCTCGGAGGCCGTTATGACGCAACGACAGGCGTGGATGCGGATTTGCTCTGTTTCACGCCGATTGCTGTGGATCATCGGGAACTGCTCGGGGCATCCTTGCGTCAGATTGCAGGAGACAAGGCCGCAGCCGTGCGCAACGCTGCGCCTGTTGTAAGCGCCCCGCAATTTCCCGATGCGGCGCGCTGCATCTCAGAGGCGGCGCGCGCATGCAACGCCCCGCTGTATGTGGCCGAAGCATTGTCTGAGACGTCGCAGCTGAAACCTGGCATGGTCGGGCCGCATCAGCTGGTCAACGCCGGTCTGGCTCTCGCCGCGTGGGGTCATTTGGCCCCAATGCTCAAGCTGGACGCGGACAACACGGCGGGCCAGGCACTCGGACTCAAAAGCGCTTTTCTTCCCGGTCGGTTACAACGCGTCACCGGTACGCGGGAATACCCGGATTTGCTTCTGGACGGAGCGCACAA